>JAHJDR010000022.1 GCA_018812345.1 bacterium
GTAATTAAATTTAATAAAGATGGGTACATTGATCGCAATGTTAGTGAAAAACTTGTTACTAAGATAAAGCCAATGATGGCTAATAAATTCATTTCATAATAAACACCTGCTAACAGAACAAAAGAGGCGAATACTGATAAAAGCTGACTATATTTGAGAAGCACAATTAGGCCATATTTATTTGCTAAACTTGAATAAACTCTTGATAGAAAAACTGGTGGTGAACGCATGATAAAATAAACCATGGCCCATGACATGCCCACACCAAAATAAATCGAAAAGTTTTTGCTAATGGGAATAAAAAGAAAAGCAGAACCAAAAAAAGTGATCAGATTTGCGATATATAGAATTTTAAGTTTACGTTCCATAATTGTATCGCCTACATACCTATGCACTCTCCATGCCAGAAATTCAATATTTCTTTACGCAATATTTACAACAACTTGCGTCCAAATTATGAGACACGTGGTTGAACAAAAGTGTAAAGTGTTAAGCTAGCTTTACACAAAGTGTTAAGTTTGCTTTACACTTCACAATGGGCCGACGGGCCTATGGACCGATGGGCCGATGTTTACTAACACTTATCGGGGTTTTTGTACTAAAGTTGCGTTAAAAAAATGGACCGAAAGACCGACGGTTTGAGGGGCCTATGTGAGGTAAAACAATTAATCTAGAGTTTTGACATGTTTGATTAACCCACTAATATAATTGGATGTTTTTGCATAGTTCTCTGTTAGTGACTCAAATGTATCTTCTGAGATATAACCAACATCTCTAGCAACATATAAATGTGATCGCACTTCTGAACATGGCCTAATATAGTTTTTTAACCAAAGTTCTTGCTTCTTGCCAACAATTCAGCTCTTCAAAATTATTCATAGTATCCCCCTTGAAAAGTATTTGATCACAGTTTCGTTTATCAAGACGTGAGTGTTTCTTTTTTTTTTCATAGGTCCATCGGCCCATTTTGTAACCGATGTATCCGGTTCAGACCTAATATACATATTGATATTCCAATTGCGCAGCGTCTGAATAATTATTTTACCCGCAGTTAAAAATGTTTGACGTAACCCTGCCTTTAACAACAGCAACAGTAGCTTATCCTGGGGATCCTGTATTCAGCAGTCGACCAGCTTTTTCTCTTTCTGCTGGCGACCCTTTTGGAATGTGTGAACTTAGTTTAGGAAATCACGCAGGAACGCATATTGATTTTCCTGCTCATGTAATACCAGGAGCAAAAACAAGTTCAGATTTTCCAGTGAAACATTTCATGGGAAGAGCAAAAGTATTAGAAATTGCAAGATCTCAACCTGTTATCACAAGTGAAGTCATTAAAGAGAATGATGTTCTAGTGGAAGAAGATGATATTGTTCTTTTTAAAACAGTAAATTCTGCTTTATGGACAAAAGGTGAATATGATCCAGGTTTCGTTTATTTAGATGTGTCTGCAGCACAACTCCTTGCGCGAAGACGAGTTAGAATTGTTGGCATTGATTATATTTGTATCGACACTGTCAAAAACCATGATTTGCTTGTGCATCACTTACTTCTATCAAGTGAAGTATTAATAATAGAAGGATTAAATTTAGCAGCAGTTCAACAAGGTGTATACAACTTTATTGCTTTACCAATGCATATACCAGATGCTGATGGTTTACCTGCAAGAGTTTTGCTTGAAGGCCCGGTCGTTTAATAAAATCAATATTCCAACTTCATTCCTACACCTACTTCTTGAAGATTAACAACCTTTGATAAAGCAATTTTAGATTTCATGTCAGTGCAATGACATGCATGCAAAAAAGCTGGTTGTAATTGAGAGAAGTAATCAATTGTACTGGTTATTTGTTTCTGACCAGGTTCTAACAAATGTAATCCACCAATTATATCTAATACATTCTCCGTTTTGCAAACATGCTTAGCATGTTCAATTATATTACAAATACCTGAATGCGAACAACCTGTAATAACAACCAATCCTTTTGATGAGACAAAAGCTAAAGCTGAATCTTCTGTTACAAAATCAATTTCTTTATTCCCACTAGGATTAATAATGGAACCAATTGGAGTTTGTTTTTCAAAACTATTTTTTCTTGGAATTTGACCTAAATAAACTATATTTTCTGTAAGCCAATAAGGTTCTTTAGTAAGTGAAATATTAAAATGCTGAGAAAGTTTTTCTTCTGATATCATGGATCCAATTTCACCATAATTATCAAATTCCCTTGTTAAAAATGTTTTTGGATGCGTAATTATGGTAGGTTTCTTAAATGTAATGTTTTCATATCTTGCCTCTGTAAAACGCCTAATAAGGGATTCAAGTCCCCATGTGTGGTCAAGATGACTATGAGAAATAACAATGTAATCTAAATTATATAGATCAATATTCAGTTTATGAGAATTTTTGATAAAAACATCTGAGTATCCTACGTCGAATAGTATTTTGTAATTAACATCTTCGATGTAAATAGCAAGAGCTGGCTCACCAAGTAAGTATCTATCTATCAATGTGTTGTTATCTACTAAAACTGTAAGTTTCATATTTTGTATATTACTAAATTAATAATTTAAGTTTTTTTATAGCTTTTTAGAATATAATATTTACATTGTCGACATGTTGTTTGCAAGCATCTATCTTCTTGAAATATAAGGCAATTTAATCCAGGCCTTACATGAAATGAAAGATATATAAAATTTAGACACATCAAGTTTAAAACTGGAAGAAAAACAATAAATATGCAAAAAAATGTTGTAGATTTTTATAAAAAACAATTTCTAGAAATTCATGACATGACTAATAAAGGAACTCATAGAAGACACGCAGTAATATTAACAAAACAATGTAGAGCTCGCCACATAATAGGCAACCAAGAA
>JAHJDR010000023.1 GCA_018812345.1 bacterium
ACGCGGGTGTGGGTTACAGTACTGATGGTGGTGAAACATGGACGCGGGCAAATCAAGGTATTAATATCAAAACAGGTCCCACCGAAGATTCTGTGCCCATTTTTTCACTCACTATTGATCCTAATGATCCTGATATTGTTTGGGCAGGCACTGATGCGGGAGAAGGTTCCAACTTTGGCGTGTATAAGAGCATAGATAGTGGCGCTAACTGGACATTGAAAGCAGATGGCATCTCTAAAGGAGAATGGCTGTATCTGACTTTTAGAGGGTTTACAATAGAACCAGGAAACTCAAATGTTGTTTATGCACAAGCAGAAGTACATACAGAACAGGGAGGAAAGTCCTTTGAAGAAGTTAAAGGACGTATTTTTAAAACGACAGATGGAGGTGAAAACTGGACATTGATATGGGACGGTGATTCTCTGGCGCGTTATCTCATTATCGATCCTGATGACACTGATATTCTTTACGCTTCCACAGGTATTTTTGATCGTGAAGCTTATAATTCAGATTGTAACAATGATATTCCTGGAGGCGTGGGGGTTATTAAAAGTACGGATGGGGGCACAACCTGGAACCAGGTAAACAGTGGTCTTGATGATCTTTTTGTGGGGTCTTTGAGAATGCATCCCACAGACAGCCAAATATTATTTGCTGCCACAGGTAGCTCTTGTTCTACGGAAGAAAGCGCGGGCTTGTACAGGACCACAAATGGTGGGACATCGTGGACAAATGTGATTAGCGGGTTTGCCTTGACAGCAGTGAATTTTGCGTCATCAAATCCTAATATAGTATATGCTGCTGGTATGCAGGGATTTTACAGAAGCACTGATGGAGGGACTACCTGGACAAAATATGATAGGGATGGCGTAGAAACTTGGGGCGCCGCAGGGATGAATGGAGGTGTTCCCATTGATGTCACTGTTCACCCAGAAGATGAAAATATGTTATATGCAAATGCTTATGGTGGCGGTGTTTTGCGTTCTACTGATGGTGCACAAACATGGGAACTTTGGAGTGATGGGTTTAGTGGTGCCATTCTCTACGATATTCACGCTGCTGATTATGATACGGCCACAATTTATGTTGCCGGACGGAGCGGTCCTTTTAAAAGCTCTGATTATGGCACAACCTGGGAAGGTATAGCGAACTATGATACTATTGTTAATGAGTGGATGACGGTTTCCTCTCATGAAAGTGATTCTGAAATTGTTTTCTTATCTCTCGAAGGTGAAGTGGCTATTTATCGTAGCAATGACGGGGGTGATAGTTTTACATTGGTAAAAGATAATGCAAGTACCAATACAGGTATTAAGAGTTTTGCCTATGCGCCATCTGATCCCAATATTATCTATGCGGGAGCCGGTATGTCAGACCTTTATCCTTCAGAATCCTATCAAAACACACCAACAGGTAATGGTTTTTTTAAATCTACTGATACGGGAAACACTTTTTCTGAGGTTTCTACAGATTTGACAGATGTGAATTGGCGAAAGATTAGAGTGGATCCTGTTGATGCTAATACAGCTTATGCTGCCACATCATCAGGTCTTTATCAAACAACCAATGGTGGCACAAATTGGACTCGTTACTCAGGTTTGGGAGAAAAAATATTAGCGGATGTGATTATTGATTTTGATAACAGCTATTTTGTTGTGAGTGAGATGTTTGGTGGTATCTATGTGAGTGATGATGCTGGCAAAACATGGACAGGACCCCATAATACAGGAATGAATAACGGAAATCCCTTTGTGGGGGCTATGGTATTTGATCCTGAAAATAAAAGTGTGATTTATGCGGCAGATACATATGCGGGTGTTTATAAATCAATAGATAAAGGAAAAACATGGAGTGCTTTTCCTGATGATGATTTTACTGGCATGACTAATCGTTCAGCTAAAGACATCGTAATCACAAAGGACGCGTTATACATTGCAACCATGGGAAGCGGTGTGTATCGTTATGTTAGAGAGTAGTTTATTTTCTTTTAACGGCTTTTTTTGGCGTTGTTTTCTTTTGTTTGCTCTGAGCTTTTTTAGCTGTTTTCTGTTTCTGAAACATTAAGACAAATTCCATTACAG
>JAHJDR010000147.1 GCA_018812345.1 bacterium
TGAACACGTTTTGTTTCATCATTTATGAGCTTCTTTAAGCCTATCACATATGTTGATAATAACTTAGCAAGAGTTCGATAAGCCAATAATGTCTTTGGTAAAGCGTGCTCTCTTGCCAGTTCTGTCAATACTTCCACATCTGTTGAATAACCTGTCTTAGTCTTTTTCACTGTGGACAAACCCATTTTCTCAAAAAGAATAACTGATAACTGTTTTGGTGAATTGATATTGAATTCTTCTCCTGCTAGTTCATAGATTTCTTGTTCATAAATTTTTAGACGTGACGAAAATTCAACATCAAGCTCTTCTAAGAAAGCATCATTCACAAGCACACCCTTTTGTTCCATAGCCGCTAAAATCCCTACTAAAGGCATTTCTATTTCATGATATATTGACAATAGGTTTTGCTCTTCTAATTCTTTCATGAGTGGGGCAACCAATAAAAAAGCAACCCAAGCATCCTCAGCTGCATACTCTGAAGCCTTTTCTATTGGCACCTCAGCAAATGTTTGTTCCTTCCCAACAAGGTCTTTAAATTTTATTGTTGTGATCCCAAAATATTTATCAGCTAAAAAATCCAGATTATGTTGTCCCTCAGGATCTGATAAATAGCTTGCCACCAATGTATCATGCAGCACAGGACTAACGTCTATGTTATTTTGTTTTAAGACATTTAGATCAAATTTTATGTTCTGACCTACTTTAGGAATTTTTTCATTAATGAGAAGAGGACAAAACACAGCCTGTACATCCTGCAAACATAGATTCTCTGCATCTTTATGCGCAATGGGAATATAGTAAGCATTTTCATGTTCATAACAAAAACTCATGCCGACAAGTGTTGTTGTATGAGCATCAAGAGTTGTCGTTTCCGTATCAAGACTTAAATATTTTGGTTTAGCTTCTATTATATTGTTTACAATTTCTTCTAAATGCTCACGATTCTTGATTGTGATAAAAGCAGCCTTAGTTATTTCTTGCTTTTTTTCTTCTGGCACAACCTCACCCATAATAAACCTTTTGAAATCAAGATTGGCATAAAATGCATTTAATGCCTTTTGATCAGCTTGTGTTATTTTGAGATCAGCCCACTCTATGTGAAGAGGCACATGTGTATCTAATGTAACAAGTTTGCGAGAAATAAGCGCCGCATCCCTTCCTGCGGTTATTTTTTCACCTAATTTCCCTTTTATTTGAGTCGCACTTTCTAAGACAGCTTCTAAGGAACCATATTGATTGATAAGCTTTGCCGCTGTTTTCAAGCCAACGCCACTCACACCCGGTATATTATCAGTGGGGTCACCGCAAAGACTTTGAACCGCAATAACCTGTTCGGGGCCAACTCCAAATTTGAGTGCCACATCTTCTTTTTTGAATACTTTTTCTTTCATGGTGTCGTAGAGAAATACATTTTCATCTACAAGCTGCATAAGATCTTTGTCAGAAGATACAATGTAAATTTCAATCTCTGGTTCTTTTTTAAATCGCTCTACAAGCGTTGCTATAATATCATCAGCTTCATAACCAATATGATCGAGGGCCTTGAAGGGATATGTTTGAATGAATTCTTTTATGATATCAAATTGCGGCACTAAATCCTCTGGAGGCGCACTCCGATTTGCTTTATAAGCTGGAAATAACTCATGACGAAACCCCTTTTCAGGTCGATCTTGACAGACAATAAGATGGTCGGGTTTATGCGTATCGATGAGCTTTGTGAGCATGGAGACAACACCAAACACAGCATTCACAGGAGTGCCCTCTTTAGTGGTGAGTGGCCTAATGGCATAGTAGGCACGGAAGATAAAAGAAGATATGTCGATGAGATAGAGTTTTTTCACTATTTGTGCCTATGGACCTATGAGCCTATGGGCCTATGAAAAAAACATAGGTCCCTAGGTCCACAGGTACATAGGTCCAGACAATTTTGTCTTGTTGGCATCTATTAGGAAGACAAGTGCCTTGAATCAACTACTTATTTTTAGGAAAGAATTACCCTAGGAAGTAGGCAAAAATGACCTGTTGTTAACAATTTGTTACGGGACGCGTAACAAATTGTTAATAATCATCGCACATTAGGTAAATGCTGATTTTGGCATAAATTATGCATAGTTAACCCATGTGCACATACTTTTTCATCACGACCCTCATTCACATCATCACCATCACTATGATTCTGAACAAGGTTACTTGCTTCATGAACTCAAGCATAAGGAATATGAAAACTACGAAGAACTTGTCGACTCGTTATTAAAAGAAAGTAAAAAAAGAAATAAACAACATAAAAAAATACTCGCCCTGCATATCCAAGGAAATGCCTCGTTCTTTTTCAAAAAGCATGTAGAAGCAATAAATTTCTATGAGCAAGCCATAACACTCGCACAATCCACTGATAATCATATGGCGTTTGCCATGATCGGTTTTGATCTCATTCATGCCTGTCAACATAAACACTTGTGGAACAAAATTTTCCCTCTTTTAAATGAAATAAACCAAGTGTACCATAAAGTTGATCTTATAGAAGAAAAGATCTATTGCTTGATCCAACTCAGCAATTATCAGCGGTTATTTGGCAATCTTGATGAGGCTTATAAAAATTTAAATTTGGCAAAAAACCTCCATGACACAATGGAAGAATGCTCCTTGGCTGAGCACCATTGTATGCATCATTATTCTATTAGACGAGCACTTGCCTTGCTATCTAAAAAAAGTTTAAACATCGATAAAGCACTTGAAATCTCAAAAAACGTAGTCGCTATGCTCGATCATGCCGATACGCACGTTCTTTGCGAAAACAATAAAATGTATTTCAAAATTTCTTGTCATATCATCATGGCAGAATGTTATTTTGAACAAAAAGATAGAGAAAAATCGATTATTATTACGGATCACCTGAGAAAATATGCTGATAAAACAAAAAATAAAATCATTAAAAGCCAATACAATATCATTAGAATGGAACATGAGTTACTTTTTGAAAACAGGCAGTTTGATTCCAAAAGTTGGATAGAAAATATTGATTATCTGTTCAATCATGGCATTAACGAGTTTTGTCTCGAACAATCCTTACGTGTTCTCAAAAAACTTCTACAAGATAACCAACTCAGTCTTCATGAAAGATTGGTTGATAATTATACTCATTTGCTTGAAATAATGAGTAAAAATATGAGTGATCAGCTTGCCTCCCACTTTTTAAACAGCTATGAATTTAAGCCCGCCATATCGTTGAATAATTCTACACAATACCACGTTAAAAAATTCATTGAAATTGGACAAGAATTACTTTGTGAACATAATTTAGAAGACTTAGCTAATAAAATCTTACAATTTGTTATGGCTCTTTCAAAAATGGATCGCGGTTTTGTGCGTTTGTATGATGCTAAGTTTTCACAAGCTATCACCGCAACGAGTAAAATATCCTCTGAGCTACTAAATGATGATAGTAGTCACCTTTCATCCTGTCTGAAACTATCTCAGAAAGTCATGGAAACAGGACGTCCCTTTGTTAAAATACCGCGAACAACCATCGACCTTTTTCATCTCTGTGATCAAAATAATGAATTATTAAAAATTATTAATACAAATTCCCTTATGATTTTACCACTCAGAGCAGGTCATAAAGAAATGGGCGTTATCTACCTGGACAGTAAATCTAAAAACATTTTACCAAAAGATGAAGATATTGAAATACTCGAAAGCCTCGTATCATTGATTGCAAATATTGTTCATAATGCATCCCACTTTGCTGTTAAGAAGTCACAACATAAACACTGCTCTCATAATGTTACAAGCACTGATGAATCTGAAAAGTATGATTTTGATAAGTTCATTGGTATCTCAGAGAAAAAAGGAAATCTTATTGCTGTATTAAAACAAGCCCTTGATAGCAATGCCACTATTAGTCTTACAGGTGAATCAGGTGTGGGCAAGGAAATGATTGCCAAAATGGTTCATTATAATAGCAAACGAAAACACAAACCTTTCGTTGCTATTAACTGCTCTGCTATTCCGGAAGCGCTTCTGGAAAGCGAATTATTTGGCCATGTCAAAGGAGCCTTTACAGATGCCAATGAAAACAAAATAGGTCTATTTGAACGCGCAGACAAGGGCACAATATTTCTCGATGAAATTGGAGAAATGCCACTTTCTATGCAGGTGAAAATTCTACGTGTTCTTCAAGATAGAGAAGTCGTTCCTGTTGGAGGCGCCACACTGAAAAAAATCGATGTTCATATACTCTGTGCTACCAATCGAAATCTGGAAGAAATGGTAAACAAAGGCTTGTTTAGGGAAGATCTCTATTATCGCATATCTGTTATTAAAGTACACGTACCAAGTCTAAAGGACAGGAAAGAAGATATTCCTCTTCTAGTAGACCACGCATTAAGAATGTATGGTGACGTAAATGATTTGCCTTCTAAAACAATTTCTCACCAAGCTATGATGTATCTCATGAATTATTCCTGGCCCGGTAATGTGAGAGAACTCATTAATGTAATGTATAACTTATCAATCTTTGTTGATAAACCCTGTATTGAACTAACAGACCTCGAAGAAAGACAAGATCTTTTTCGCGCGCCTGTAAATACTATTGATAACATTAAGCAAAGATCAGATCTCAATACACTTTCAGAACAAATCGATGCGCATGAAATTTCATTAGCAGAAGCTAAACAAGAGTTTGAACGCATGCAACTAAAAAGAGCTCTTGAAATCTACAATGGTCAAGTCACAAGTGCCAGCTACCATCTGCAAATGCCGCGGCCACAAGTATCTCGCCTTCTTAAGAAATATGATATTAATAAAACTGATTATAAAGCAGGCTTAATCGATGATAAAAAATCCTAGGATTTTTCATCATATTTTTTGAGCGCTTGATAGACCAGGGTTTCAAAGTCCTGTCGTGTACTTTGAAAATACAACGTATTTGTTTCGTCATTGTATCGCAGTTGTACAGGCTTCTGGATGCTAAAATCAAAGTTGTTATCATTATTGACTGACTGAGAAAGCATTTCAGCAGCCCTGCGAGCGGCTACTTTTTTTAGTGTATAGCGATAAGGAAAATCAGTTGTGTCTTCAGTACGATCATAAGCTTTGACATGAACATACGGTTTTATCTGTTGTGAAAAAGCCATCGTTAAAATAGCAAAACCACAAATTAAAATAATGACAAGTTGAAACCGATATTTGAGAAGATACTTCTTAGACATTGTTGTGAATGCTAGACTCTTCGGTTGTTTTTCGCAAGAAAAATCACTCCACACAGAACACTAGCCAATAGCCACTAAAGAGCCCCCTACTTTTTCCGACCCTTAAAGATTACTCTCACTGGTACTTCCTGCAATTTAAAAACCTTACGAAGAGAGTTTATTAAATATCGTTCATAAGAAAAATGAACTTGTTTAGGGTAATTGCAAAAAACTACAAAACTTGGTGGCGACGATTTGACTTGCGTCGCATAGTACATTTTTATTTCCTGACCCTTGTAGATAGGTAAAGGATGGTTACTAATAATATTTTCAAAAGCACGATTTAAAGCACCCGTTGTGATCTTTATTTCATATTGTTTGCGTAAAGCTTCAATAACCTCAAATATTTTTGTGACATTCTTTCCTGTTTTTGCCGAAATATAAAGCACAGGACAATAGTTAAGATAATTCATTTTTAACTCAAGTCGATGCTCAAACTCTTCTTTCGTAAATAGTTTTTGGCCTTCATCCCATTTATTGGCTAGGACAATAATAGCCCGATCTTTCTCAAAAGCATAACCAGCCACATGAGCATCTTGCTCGGTAGGACCTGTTTGGCTATCTAAAAGAAGTAAAACAAGATCAGAATTCTCAATGTGCTTAAGTGAGGCAACAACAGAAAATTTATCAACACGCTCTGTTGTCCTCGCTCGTTTACGAATTCCCGCTGTATCAACAAAACGATATTCTATATCGTTATGGACAACTAAACTATCAATAGGATCTCGTGTTGTTCCCGGAACATCATCGACAATACAACGCTCTTCATTGAGTATTGTATTGAGCAAAGTAGATTTACCCACATTAGGTCGACCAATAATAGCGACACGGAATTGTCGTTGCCCCCCTGCCAGTTCTACTTTTTCGACATTTCCTTGTTCTTCATCTTTGGTACTCTGGCACTCCGGTTCTTTGGAACTAATATCCAGCGCCCCTGCGACCCTGAGATCCTGCGAACCTTCTTCCAACTCTTTTTCATCTTTAGCCAGTCTTTTCATCGCGCGGCGAGACGGAGAACGTTCCTTCACTCCCAATTCCTTAACTTTCTCTTCAGGGGGTGAGACCATAGGAGCGATACTTTTTGCTATTTCATCATATAATTCTGTGAAATTTCTTTGGGTCTCAGTCGAAAGGGGAACAATGGGACCAATGCCCAATGAATAAAACTCATGTGCTTGATCATCGAGTGTGGGATCATCCAGTTTATTCACAACAAATATTTTAGGTTTCTTAACTTTACGAAAACGCTTAACCCATTCTTGATCCATAGGCGTCACGCCATCTCGACCATCAAAAACAAAAATAATCACATCAGCATCTTCAACACCTTTAAGAGCTTGCTCACTCATCTTCCTCTCTAATCTTGTTTTTGCCTCTACTTGTAAGCCACCTGTATCCATAATCATACAAGCATGCCCCTCAATCTCCATTTCAGCTATGAGACGATCACGCGTTATTCCAGGACGCCCTTCTACAATAGAATTCCATCGCTGACTTAACCTATTAAAAAGCGTAGATTTGCCTACATTTGGTCGACCAATAATGGCTATGAGGGGTATATTTTGTGTTAAATTATTCTGCATATTTCGTTTATCGGTTATCGGTTATCGGTTATCGGTTATCATTGCTCTTTCCAAACGAACAACGATAACCAATAAACGATAACCTACTAAAGATTTTTAACTATTTTAATAAACTCTTCCATTTTACGATAACTTTTTTTGCCTGGTTTTTCTTCTACACCACTACACACATCCACAGCATAGGGTCTCACAGAACAAACAGCTAACTCAACATTATCGGGATTTAACCCTCCTGATAACATAATGTTTGCATGTTTTTCCTTGGCTGCTTTAGCAAGATCCCAGTTACTCACCACACCTGTTCCACCAAAAGCATTCTGAACATATGAATCAATAAGAAAAAAATCAGCATCATAACTAGCCATCACATCAAGATCTGATTCCTTTTGAGGTCTCATGGCGCGAATATATGGTCTGGCAAATTGATTACAGTATTCAGGTGTTTCCTCTCCATGAAATTGCAAAAAACCCAACTCATAGTGCGTGGCAACATCAATCACAGTTTGCACGTCTTCATTTACAAAAACACCGACTTTACCAATTGAATATGGTACCTCAGACAATATTTCATCAAACTTTTCATAAGTTAAAAAACGTGGAGATTTTGAATAGAAATTGAAGCCAAGATAGTCTGCACCAAGCTCCAAAGCATCAATAGCATCATCGACATTCGTTATCCCACAAATCTTAACTAAAATAGACATAATATTGTTTTTTGTTTAGTTTTTATCCTGTCCTCGAAAACGACAAAGCTCTTGTCCTACATTTTTGGCACGCATTAGAGCTTCACCAATCAGAAAACCGTTCACACCTTTTTCTTTTAAAGTCATTAGGTTATCATGACTTTTTAAACCAGATTCTGAGATCACAGTCATTGAATTTGGGATATAATCACAAAGCTCTTCAGTCGTATGAAGATCTGTGTTAAATGTTTTTAGATCACGATTATTGATACCAATAATTTCGAAATCTATTGTCAATGCGCGATCACATTCTTCTTTATTATGCACCTCTAATATTGATTTCATTCCTAATTCAGAGGCCAAGGCCAGATAGTCTTTTATTTGATAATCATCAAGAGCAGAAACAATTAATAATAAAGCATCAGCGCCATTCGCACGAGATTGATAAACATGATACTCACTCAGAGTAAAATCTTTCCTTAATATAGGTAACGAAACAACATCCCTTACCTTGTTGATATCACTAAGATTTCCTTTAAAGAAATGTTCGTCTGTCAAAACAGAAATTGCCTTGGCACCCTGTTCCTCATAAATGGAAACAATATCTTGTACTATAGCATCTTCTCTAATCATACCTGCTGACGGAGAGGCTCGTTTGAACTCAGCAATAATATTGATGTCATTATCATGAAAATTCTTAAGAAAATCTTGAGCTGGCTCCCTGTCACGAGCTTGAAATTCAAAGTCTTTTTGAGAAATTTGCCGACGCATGTATTCGAGTTCTTGTTTTTTGTATTTTAGGATTTTGTCTAACATAACTTTGCTCGTGGTATCGTGTTACCGTGGTATCGTGGTATCGCCTGCCTCGTTTGCGGGGTCTAGCGTCTAGCGTCTAGCGTCTAGCGTCTAACGTGCGATGCTATTTCGTATTTGTTATTTCAACTAACTCCTCTAATTTTCGATACGCTCTGCCACTTGAAATTGAATCTTGAGCCATAAGCATTGCTTCTAAAAAGTGATCTGTTTTTCCCGCTACTATCAATCCCCAAGCGGCATTGATGTGAACGACATGATCGAGGGGCTCAGAATGCCCTTTTAAACATTGTATGAGTCGTGCCGCATTTTCCTGCGCTGTACCGCCCTTTAAAGCTTCTTGTTTACAATAAGGATAACCTGCCTGGCGTGGATCAAAAATAAAATCTGTTTTTTCACCTCCCTGCCATCGTGAAACAAAATTATCACAGCAAAGACTGAATTCATCTGTCCCATCAGCAGCACTCACCACAACCACAGACTCACTTCCTAAAGCCGCTAAGACATCTCTCATTATGGGGACATGCTTTTTATCAAAAACACCAATCACCTGTTTTGTAGCTCCAGCGGGGTTTAATAAAGGTCCTAATAAATTAAAAATAGTTCTATGAGGAATGCTTTTTCTGATAACCGCCACTTTTTGCATAAGAGGATAAAAGGCTGGTGCAAATAGAAAACCAATCCCCACCTCATCTATGGCTCTAATCATCACTTCTTTAGTAGCCGCAAGATTGACACCTAGGGCCTTGAGTACATCAGCAGACCCTGATTGTGAACTAATGGCCACATTACCGTGCTTGGCCACATGACAACCCGCACCAGCTAAAACAAAACCAACAGCTGTTGAAATATTAAAAGTATTCTTTTGGTCCCCACCTGTGCCACAGCAATCAATTAAATCAGAATGCCTACAAACTGCCTGTTCACCATTTTTTCGTAAATAGCGAACAGCACCTAGAATATCATCAACAGACTCGCCTCTATGGTGTAAATCAATGAGAAACGAACGTATTTCTTCAGAATGAAGCTGCTTTGTAAAAACATCATGAAAAACATTTTCTATATTATCAGGTATATGACTCATAAAATGCCTGCTATCAAGTTCACCCGTAACAAGCAAGCCTTGGGTATAAAGAGGTATACAGATCCTAACAATAGTTAACAAGAGTAACAAAATTAAAAGGCTGTGATTTCAGACAAAAATATACATAATAAAAATAGAAAAACAAAATATGCACTCTTCTGTAGGCAAAATATGTTTCATATTTGTTAACCAAGCTCTAACAATACAATAAGAATAGTGTTTTTATTATCGCCTAGCTGGCACATAGCTTGCGACATGTATCATTGAGCGTGATGTGTTTTTTGATGATTGAAAACTAGTTAACATATTTAAATTGTTAGTGTATAATGATTTAAGGAGTGGGTGGGTATGAAAATTCAAAAAATAAAAAAAATAGTTTATCTTTTTCTTATATGTCTTGGTTTTATTAATGCCTTTGGCTGTGGTGGTAACAGTGCCCCTACAGCATCACTTCCTTTAGACACACCAGGCAGCGGCATCAATTCTCTTACTGTTCCTGAACAAATATCTTATGTAACCGCTCAAGAAACAGGAGCCTCTAGTAGCCTAACAAAATTTCTCATAAATAGTTCCGCTGTTCCCACAGCTGGTCAATACATCACAGATGAACCCGAGTATTTTGTTTACGAAGAATCTATGCAAGCCTTAGACATCGTAAACAACATTTTATGTTCTATTAAACAAACGCGATATAACCTCATGGTAAATGCAGGAAATTATGCAGCACTCATTAATTATGATCTCTGTAATCAATCAAGCTCAGAGTCTTCAAGCACTAACCAATCTTCTGGTCAGGAAATAAACTATGAAAAATGGATTGTAAACTCAGTAAGAGAAACAGAGTCATCAGATCAAGTGGTCACTTTATGGATTTTACAAAACCCTGTTGAAACATCTGGATCAGGAGATGGCACATCTAGCACTTCAGAAGCAATGAGTGAAATGAGAGCCAAACTAACCATCTCAGCAGACGCTGATGAATCAAATCCTTTTGGTGTGTTCCACATAGATATGATTGGCTACAATGCAGAGGGGCCTACTGGTTTTGAAGGTTATCTCTCCTCAAAAGCAAATGAAGAAAATGATCAGACTATTCTTCAGCTAGAAATAATTATGCCTGCAGGTGATGATGAAATGAGTCAAACAGTACATGCTCTTTTAGATAACGCCTCTGACTCAGGATCAGCCTTTTCGTCTCAATCCTTTGGTACTTTTAGTAGTACAGCTTCCGTTTCATTTAACAGTGAATATTACCACTCATTAATTGATAACGAAGGTTTATACACTTCAACACAGTGCCTTGACCGTGATGACTTCATTTCTTCAGTTTGGGGTTATAATTTATATGATGACACAGGAGCACGTGTCGAAATCAACAGTGGTTTTCCCATCACAGATAGTAACGATAACTTCGGTTATGCCAGCTACTATGGCATTTGGTTTTCGGAAGATGATACGCTCACAAATGGTATGACTGTTTATGACAGTAATGAGAATGAATATTCTACCTTAATAGGTGGTGGAAGATTACTCAAACGTACAAAATATACAAAAGAACTGAGTGAAGTGACAGGAGAATCATTTTTGTACTGGGATTATAACACTGGCGCATATTATAAGATTAAATGGAATGGTACAGATCTAGTAAAAGTCGCTCAAGAGGTTTGTGAAACATCCTGTCAATTTGAAGACATTACAGAAACAGCACTCACTTTTGATCCTTATGATTATATTTCTCTTTGGAAAGATGGTTTTGGGCACTATAGTATGATTGTTCCCTATGACGGTCTTTCAGACACAACAAATATTTACCATTTTGAGCAAGAAACAATAACACCAGCTGATCTCGATGAATCCTTAACACTATACTGTTACCTTGATTGCCCCATGCCAAATCCAACAGCTACAGAATTGGAAAGTGGCGAAATTTTTGTTGATACGTGGGCTGGTTTTTTGTTGGGAAATTATCATACCTACACTTTTGACCCCACAACATACATGCTCACTTATGCTGATGAAGATGTCACCGTTGATAGTGATGTAGAAGTGAGTAGTACAGCCTACTATTCATGGGGATTCCAATCTGGCAACATGGTAACCACACCCTTAGATGACTATAATGATATTCATGGCGTTGACGTTGCCTATGTGTGGGAAACAGGCCCCAATAATTCGAATAAATACATTTCATTATATGATGAAAATGGTGATGTCGTTGATTTTGAAGAACCTCTAAACTGTGCCTATGACGATGAAACGTATGGAGCCTATCAACTCGACTACAACGGTCCTGGAGAACTCTACGGCATACCATATGAGTTGCAAGAAAATGAAAATACAAGTTTTCAACATTGGACGTCTCTCTTCACAATTCCTGATGGTTCGGAACTCTCCTGTAATGATGGCAACAGTTATTATTCCAAGGCTATGTCCGTAGAACAGTTCATGCAAAGTGTTGATACAGCTAACTGTGCAGATCTTAGTCTGCCAACAAATCTCAATGAAGTGGAAGATCTTTATACAGACCCAGAAATTGATGCCGCACCCGAAACAGATGAACCAGTCATTGTTGGTGGCAATGTTGTTGAAGCAGAAAGCGAATAATAAGAAAAAAACTTAACCCTTGATATCCTTTCACTTTCTTCATAAATAACCCCCGTACATGCGAACACACATCACTATCTTACTCATTTTGTGCCTCTTATGTTTTTCCTCATGTGGCTACATTTCATTTTTTGAATAGGCCATGCCTGACCCGGCCTCATCCATTAACACCTGTGCCTCAAACGACATCGACTGTTACCTCAACAGCATCACACTTCAGGCTGCAGACGGATCAGAAATAAGACTCTACAGCGTTGCACAAGATTTACCCTCTCCGAGCAATGATGCCACTATCCCTGTGATTACAGATGCACCAGAGTCACTTGAAATAATAGAAACCAGTAAACCTTATACACTCTTTCTATCTTGGACAAATACGTTTAATACATTTCCAGCTTTTTGCCTCACGCTCTGCTTACCTGATGATGAAAATTGTTCACTGAATAATTTCCGATGCGCCCAATCAAGTTCAGAGGAAAATGTTTCCGGACAATGGCAAGTATGGATTAATTACAATGTTGCCTTAGAAGATTATTTGGATCTTGATCTCCTCATAGTGCCCCTCACATCGCCATCAGGGAAGGATCCCATTGAAACCTTTGTTCTTGGGATTAATGCTGGCGATAACATTTCTTCCTATGATGTCACACAAGTCATTGTGGGTGATACACTCACTGTTAACCAAACATTAGGGATAACAGATGAGGATTCTAGCGCAACTGATTCATCAGATATTGAACAAACTGAAGATATCTCTACAGATAATCAATGCACATATTCTAGCCAATGTACGGGAACATGCCAATCAACACGCGCTTGCCTCATAAGCGGTAATGACTGTGTGTGTTCTGGTGATGTATCACCAGGCATTTGCTCTTCTCAAGGCTGTAATATGTCAGGAGGCCTTTGTGGAGATGGAAGCAACTATTGTTGCGTTGGTTATTCTTGCAATAATGGTATATGTGAAGGCTATTCTGGAACCTGCCCTTTTGACCCTACTTTTTAATAGACAAATCTTCTAAATGTGTCTAATAATCAGAATCTAAGCAACTTTTGTCAAACCCCGCCGATAATATAATTAGTTAAATAATATTGATAAGTTATGAATTACGACAGCCATACAATGCCTACCCAAGAAGCAAAACTCTATGCCAAAACAAAAATGCTCAGTATTAATGTAGCAAACCGCCAACTAGATAC
The DNA here is from genome assembly GCA_018812345.1 of bacterium. Classification (GTDB taxonomy): domain Bacteria; phylum UBA10199; class UBA10199; order UBA10199; family JADGCS01; genus JAHJDR01. The sequence continues at coordinate 13,217 of JAHJDR010000147.1, forward strand.
GCCAAAAAAAGCCATGGCAGCAACCATCAAGGTTACACCTGAGCATTTTGAGGCCATCAAAAAGCTTCTAAAGAATGACAAAGATATGTATGTAAAAATGTCTGATACAACATCTCAAAAACTCTCACCAAGAGCTAGAAATCTAATCATGATTTTGGGTAGGATTAAACAATATCTAGCTAAAAGAAAAAAGATAATTCACTAAAAACTCGATAACCGATATCAGTCCCCGTCATTGCGAGCGAAGCGCGCCGTGCCAGCCTCTGGCTGGGCAATCCAGGACTATCATTAATTTAAATGACAATTGACAATAAGCAATAAGCGATTTGCAATTTAAATTGCCGATAGCCAATTGTCATTTGCTTATTGTCAATCATGAACACTGTGAGATCACAGCATCACTTCTTCATTCTTCATTCATGTAATCTTCATTCTTCATTTCATGACGCAGTCATGACTACTCTTCTTCCCCATCAGGCATATCTGATCGTATGATATCATATTTGAGTAAAAGATTACGCAAGTGTTTGCGATCTATTTTGGCTTCACGAGCCGCTTTAGAAACATTACCATTGTTACGTTGCAAGAGATCCTGAAGGTATTCTTTTTCAAACTCCTCCACAACGGCTTGCTTGGCTTCTTTAAAAGGACGATCCATAGCAATGCCTTGGAGACGAACAGTTGCTTCCTCTCCTGTTTCAACCTCACTAAAAACATATTGCAAGTGCGCACCTTTAATAAGACCATCTTCAGAAAAACTCACTGCCCTTTCCAAAATATTATTCAATTCACGCACATTTCCTGGCCATTGATAACGTTGTAACATTTTCAAGGCATCATCTTCCACACGAGCCACATAAAAGCTTCCATCTGATTTGCGATTAAAGCGCGCTCTGCTCAGAATTCTTTCAACAATTATTGGTATATCTTCTAAACGTTCTCTAAGCGATGGGATTTGAATTTTCACAACGGATAAACGATAATACAAATCTTCTCGAAAATTGTTAATCTTTACCTCTTCTTTTAAATTTCTATTTGTGGCTGAAATCACACGCACATCAAGATTGATGGAACGTGTTGAACCCACTCTTTTTATTTCACGTGATTCAAGAGCACGTAATAATTTTGGCTGCAAATCTAGAGTGAGCTCTCCAATTTCATCAAGAAAAATAGTGCCACCACCGGCCGCTTCAAAAGCACCCATGCGATCTTTTAGGGCACCTGTGAAAGAACCCTTTGTATGACCAAATAATTCTGATTCAATTAAATTGGGCGCTACAGCTGAACAATCAAAAACAATAAAAGGCTTATTGCTTCTACTTGAATGGCTATGAATGGCGCGCGCCACAAGCTCCTTACCCGTACCGGTTTCACCCTCAATGATCACTGTTGCTTGAGATTGACTAATACGTTCTAAAATACCAAATATCTGGCGCATTTTGCGACTCTTACCAACCATTTCACCAAATTCATTTTTTGTACTTGGCTCAATCTGTACGGATTCATCATAAGTTTGAAATTCAATTTTAGTTTCACCAATCTCAATAAGATCACCTTGGGATAAATAAGCCTCTTTGACTTTCATTCCATTAATGGCTGTACCATTTGTTGAATTAGTATCTTTGAGCAAATAATTATTGTCGTCTGTTAGGGCTATTTCAAAATGATAACGTGAAACAGTCTTATCATTAATAACAATATCATTATCTGTTTTTTTACCTAAACGTAAGACCTTTTTCTTACCCAATTCATGCTTGCGACGATTCCCATCTTTTGAAATAACAATAAGTTGATAACGTCTTAATGATATCAGATCACGTGTTTCATCTGGTGCAATAATAGCGGTTGTGAATTCTAAATCTCTGTTTTTTTCTTGTGTCATAATCATCTCCCAAGAACAGCATTTATTTCTGTTCTATCACTTGATAAATTCATTGTACGCGACCA
>JAHJDR010000148.1 GCA_018812345.1 bacterium
GATTTCTTCTCCAAAGATGTCAAGAACAAGTTCGCTTGCTGCGTTTAAAACTTTCGGTTGGTCATGAAAACCAAGGGCGGCACAAATAAAACCATTAATTCGTACGATTTTCTTTACTTTATCAAGGTCATGACACACATGCTTGATAGCCGCCAAACAATTCATCACAGCTGCCTTTGTTGCTCTTTGTGCATTTTCTAAAGACACCTCTTTGCCAACGCGGCCAGGAAAGATCAGGCGTTGGTCTTTAAAGGGCAATTGTCCTGATGTTGTTATGAGGTTGTCGTATTTGACAGCCGGCAAGTAAAGGCCTGCTGGCCTTGCCAGCTCAACAAGATCAAGCTTTAACTCCTTAATCCGTTTTTCTATTTTCATAAACATCCTTTGTTTGTTTTAAAATCTTGGTGTGCTTTTCTTTTCCATGCGCCTCACTCCCATGGTTGCCAAAAACCAAAGTGCTCAAGATATTTTTTTAAATACCCTGTTTCTTCCGCATGGCGCTGTATTGTGCTATACGCCTTTTCAACAAGCTCTTTTTCTTGATCGAGTGAAATGCTGCCCCGCACAACCTTCCAGCGTAAAAAGACAAAATATGTGTCTAGGGAATCGCCTAAGCAATAATCTTCTATCTCAAACATTTTATCTTGTTCGTAAAGTTCTTGGACCTGGTCGCCTGTTGTTTCTATCTTGCCTGGTTTGTTTAAAAGTTTTGCAAAGAGATTTAATCCTCCTTGATAACGAACTGAAAGATTGTTTGATATTGTTTCATGAAGGTCCAGGTGCTTGTCATCTGAATAACGATAACGAATACCAAACTTATCAAAATGTTTGTAGTGAATGGGAATGCCTTGTCTATAGGCCCACAACTCTAATAAGCGCATATCATAACCGCGGCCATTAAAATCAACCAAAACAAAATTTCCTCTATTATACATATCCCAAAAATGTTTGACTATTGACCCTGGTGTTTTCTTTTCTTCGCCTAGAAGTCCGATTTTCTGAATTGACAGATCCTTCTCCACAGCAACGGCGGCTAAACAAACAGGAATATGAAACGATGTGTTTACAAATGTTTTGCCCGTGTCCTTTGTTATCGCTTCAACGTGTTGTTTGTAGGCCTCTTCGTCATTAAGGTTTTTTCCTGAAAAAAGAGTTCTGTTAAGAAGGTTTTTGTCTACAATTGATTCAATGTCATACACAAAATATTGTAAGCTCATACACCACCCAATTTTTTAATGTTATTTCTTTAATTGATATTTTTGTACCGCCTGATTGTGTTCTTTTAATGTTTTTGAAAAATAGTGGCTTCCATCGCCTTTAGCAACAAAATACAAATAGTCCGTTGTTATTGGTTTAAGGACCGCCTTTATCGAGGCTAGCCCGGGGCTGCAAATAGGGCCGATAGGCAAGCCTTTTCGCGTATATGTGTTGTATGGTGTGTCTTTTTCAAGGTCTCTTCTTCTAAGGTTCCCGTCAAACGCCTCTACACCATAAATAACCGTTGGGTCGCTTTGTAATAACATTCCTTTTTCTAGTCGGTTTAAAAAAACGCCCGCTATCAGTGGGCGTTCTTCTTTCGCGCCCGTTTCTTTTTCTATTATAGACGCTAATGTTACAAGCTCATGTAATGTAAATCCCTTTTCTTTGGCCGCTTTTCTTTTTGCCTCATCTACCTTTTCATAAAACAAAATGATCATCTGTTGAAAAAACTCTTTGGGCAAAACATCTTTATCATAATAATAAGTGTTGGGAAAAAGATATCCTTCGAGTGTTTTAATGTTTTCATTTTCATCTAAAAACAACACGTCCTTAGCTAGTGTTAAACAGGCCTCAATATCCATAAGGCTCTTTTTTGCAAAAAGGGCACATGTTTGTGAAATATTATAACCTTCGGGAATTGTTATTTTATAACGCTTTATTTTTCCTTTTACCATCATGTCGATTAACGTGTCTAAATTCAACTTGCTAGGAAAAACGTATTCGCCTGCTTTTAAAGAATTTTCCTTTCCAAGATACCTAAGATAGTATTCAAAAACATACTTGTCTTGAATGACCTTTTTATTTTGAAGCTCTTGGGATATCCACTTTACATTGGCCCCTTTGTTAACTTTTAGTTCTACTGTCTGGGGCGTCACGTATTGCATTGCTAAATAGACTTTATATCCTAGTAATGAAAAAAGAACCACAGCCATAAGAACAACGATTATAAGTATATTACGTAAAGTTTTTAACATAAGGGGCCCTCACAACCACATACAATTATAGCGTTTTTTAACCTGGCTTGCTTCCAAAGGAAAGAAAAAATAAAGAGTATTTAACAAAGATGTATATAAAAGAAATTAAACAGCCTTCGCTTGTTAACCTTGCCATAACATTAAGCAAATATAATGACTTCTTTTGGCTTGATAGCGCTTCTTCGCCAAAAGCTAATAGTGATGATCATAGTTTTTCTGTTTTGGGATTTCATAGCACTAAGGCCTGTGTTTTTTCTAGTCGTTCTGATCAGAAAAGGTTCCTTTCTTTTTTAAATAATGTGCGTTCTTTTTCTTCTTCTGCTGAGCTTTCGTGTCCTTGTTTTCAAGGGGGTTGGGTCGGTTATTTTTCTTATGAGGCTTATCAGTATAATAAAAATATCCCAAAGGGCCCCACACATAAAAAGGAATACCCATTATCTGTTTTTCGTTATTATGATACTTTTATTTATAAAGATTTTATTAAAGAAAAAATTTATTTTGTTTCTTTTTCGAATAAGGCTCAAAAGCGCTATAACCAGGTGCTCTCTGACATACAAAACAGCCCTGTAATTGAAAGGGCTTCTTTTAATGTTACGCCTTTAAAAGAAAGTATTCAAAGATCTCAATACAATAATGATTTTTCAGAGATACAAAAAGCCTTAGAAAGCGGTGATTACCTTGAATTAAATTATACTCAAGAATTTACAGCGGGCTTTAGTGGTAATCCTTTTTCGTTATTTCTTGAGCTTAGAAAAACAACAAAAGCCCCGATGATGGCCTTTCTAAATTTTCCAGAAGTTTGTGTTTTGTCCGCTTCACCAGAAAGGTTTTTTAAAATTAGCAATAACACAATTACGATGAACCCTATCAAAGGCACAATACAGCGAGGAAAAAATATAGTAGAAGATAATGAAAACAAAGTCGCCCTTATTAAGAGTAAAAAAGATATGGCTGAGCTGCTTATGGTCACTGATATGCTTAGAAACGACCTGGGTCGTATTTGTCAAACAGGAACTGTAAGGGTTGTTGACTTAGCTAAAGCGCACACCTTTACCCATTACCACCACCTCATATCTAAAATTAAAGGGTCACTAAAACCGGGTATTTCACTGGAAGATATTTTTCATGCTCTTTTTCCTTGTGGATCCATAACGGGCGCTCCTAAAATTAAAGTAATGGAACACATAGACAAACTGGAAAGGCGTGCCCGTGGCGTTTACACAGGGGGTATAGGGCTTATCAGTGACAATGGTTATATTGACTTCAATGTGCCTATTAGAACGATCACTATCTTGGACAACCTTCTTTCTTATAGTGCTGGTGGTGGTATTGTAATCGATAGTAAGTGTAATGCTGAATATGAGGAGTGTCTTGTTAAAACCAATGACTTGTCAGAAACAATAAAAAATTATAGGTCTTAAATAGATGAACAAACTCACTTTAATCTCTTTTCTTTTTTTAGCCTTTTTTCTCTTGAGTTGTGGGCATGATAAAACAGAAGCGATAGATGACAGCCTTTATACAATTACCATTCTTGATCATATGTTTGTTCCAGACACGGTAACAGTGCCCCCGGGAGAAACTATCTTTTTTATCAATCGAGATGGAATGCCGCACCAAATTCTTAGTCAATCAGGTGAAAATCTTTTTGATGATACGGGTTTGTTTGAATCTGAAATTATTATCGACGGCGACACCTCTTATATCAATGTGCCTGAAGACGCACAAACAGGAGATGTATTGTTTTTTTATGACGGCCTCTTAATAGAAACAATGCACACACCTAATGGCATAATAACAATTGAACTATAATTAACTTTTACATGCGCATAGGCATAATAACGGATTTAAACCCAACATCAGAAGGGCTTGTAATCAAACAGGGAGACAGCTCATCTTTTAGAGAAATAACTATATTGTCATCTGGAACAATGTTGAGAACATCAATAAAATAACGCGCGTTAAACCCAATGTTTATCACGGGACCATTATATTTTAAGACTATGTCTTCCTTTGCCTCACCAATTTCAGGATTTGATGTGCTTAGCGAAAGGCTGTCGTTACAAAAATAAAGAGACACGCCCTTTGTGTTATCATTAGCGAGAAGAGAAACTCTTTTTAAGGCTCCTAGTAATTCATTCTTCGGAATTTCAATGCTAATAGGGTTTTCTTTGGGAATAACACGATTATAATCGGGATAGTTCCCTTCGATTAAACGAATAAAAAGAGTTTGTTTTTCTGTTTGAATAAAAATATGTCTGTCGCTCACACAAAAATCGATAGATTTTTCATTAGCAACCATTCTGCGCAGCTCTACAACACCCTTTCTAGGTATTATAATTTTGTTTTGCTTCATACGGCTGAGATCTAATGCATGCTTTACATAAGAAAGTCGGTGCCCATCGGTAGCAACCATAACGGTTTCTTTTTCGTCTTTTTCCAGCAAAATTCCATTAAGGTGGTATCTTGTTTCATCAGCGCTCATTGCAAAACAAACTCTTTCGAACATTTCTGCAACTTGGTCAGATGGAAGCCTAATCATTTCGCCATCAATTGTTGGTAAATTAGGAAATTCTTTAGCATCAAGACCTAATATTTTATACTCACTTTGTTTTGAATTGATTTCAACCCGATTACCCTCAGTAGTGTTTATATGTATTTCATCACTAGCGGATTCTCTTACGATATTATGAATGTTCTTGGCATTAACTGTTATTTTACCAGCAATTTCTATTTCTGCTTGTACTTGAACATGAACAGCAACTTCTAAATCAGTTGCGGATATTTTAACAAAAGGCATTTGTTCTTCTGCTTCAATGAGAATGTTTGCTAAAATGGGCATAACATTCTTTTTATCAACAATACCTTGTGTCATGCTTAAAGCATCTAGAAAATCTGATTTTAAAATTTTAAATTTCATAAGTTAGTCCATGTTAAAATTGTTCAAAGAATTTGTAGTTAGTGTTCTGTATTGCTATGAAAAAGATAAATCAACAAGC
>JAHJDR010000149.1 GCA_018812345.1 bacterium
CCTGTGAGTGCTTATCTTCATTGTGCGACCATGGTTAAACTGGGTATTTTCTTGAGTGCGCGCATTTTTCCCATTTTTGTGGGAACAGATCTTTGGGGGCCTCTTTTAATAAGTGCTGGTTTTATCACAATGGTTGTGGGGAGTATTTTAGCGTATTCATCACATGATTTGAAATCTATTTTAGCGTATTCAACAGTAGCACAGCTAGGTTTTCTGATTGGTTTTTACGGTTTAGGAACGCCTGTAGGCGTGCAACATGATTATTTTCATGTGCTCAATCATGTGTTTTATAAAGGTAGCTTGTTCATGATTGCCGGTATTATTGATCATGCCGCAGGCACACGCGATATTAGAAAGCTTGGTGGCTTGTTTAAGGTTATGCCACTTGCTGGGATTGCTTTTATTATCATGAACCTCAGTATGGCAGGCATTCCGGGCACCATGGGGTTTGTGAGCAAAGAGCTCGTGATTACGCAGCTGACACAGTATAGTTGGTACATTCGTTTTCCTTTAATGTTTGCTCTTTTTACGTACGCAATGTTCATGGTTGCTTTTTCTATTCGCCTTTTCAAAAACACTTTTTTTGGTACCATGTCTGAAGAGGTAAAAGCACGATTGCATAAGCCAAGCTTCTTATTTCAACTTCCCGCAATTTTACCTGTATTTTTAGTGTTATTGTTTGGTTTGTTTCCTAATCTTTTAGGACATGCCCTGGAACAGCTCTCTGTCGTTGGTTTGCAAGCTAAAACTATGAGCCACCTAGCCCTGTGGCATGGTTTTAACAAACCATTATTTTTAAGTTTTATTATCATTTGCCATGGTGTTGGTTTTTATATTGTTGCTCAAAGAAAACAATGGAAGCACGTTTTTATTCCCAAGTGGCTTAAGTTTGATGACGCATTTAATTTTCTCTACGATAAGATGGTGTATCATGCTAAAACGGTTACGACAGCACTTTTAGGTAATAGCTCATTTAACTTTTTGCCTGTTATTATTGTATCCTCACTAACACTTCTTTCAGGTTATTTTATTTATTTGCTTTCCACAGGTTATGACTTTGCTTTTGGTGCGCTTGTCATGCCTGGTCAACTCGCAATTTTTGTGACGCTGTTAATTGTTTTAGGTATTGTTGGCAAAGTGTTCTACACAACATGGATTAAGAAGCTAATAGCTCTTTCTGTGACAGGTTTCATGATCACCTTTTATTTTATTTTGTATCGCGCTCCTGACTTAGCGTTAACACAGCTTCTTATTGAAACAGTGAGTTTGATTCTTGTGCTCTTATTTTTAACAAGACTTCCCAAAGAAGATAACATAAAAAATAAAACGCTGAAACTGGGAAAAACCAATCAGTTTTTTGCAATTCTTTCTTCTGTGGCTATAGGGGTGATTGTTTTTGTGAGTATCCTCATGGTAACAGGTAACCCAAATGCCAACCCTATGGGAAAATATTTTATTGATAACACACTCCCGCTCGCCCAAGGGAGTAACGCCGTTAACACGATCCTAGTTGACTTTAGAGGCTATGATACCATGGGCGAGATTACAGTTTTAGTAATTGCCCTATTAGGAGTTTTGGGACTTGTTATGAGAAAAAGAGGTCGCACGTCTCACGTTGCACGCCTTACGTCATTGGATGAATGACGCTAGACGATAGACGCTAGACGCTAGACGAAAATGAAAATAAACAGCATCATCCTAAACAGCACCGCCCGATTGCTTGTCTTTTTTATTAATGTGTTTGCCATCTACTTGATGTTTCGCGGACATAATTTTCCTGGTGGGGGCTTTATTGCGGGGCTTGTTTCAGCAATATCCATTGTGCTGTTGAGCATGACCCTGGGACTTGATGAAGTGAAGCAAATCATCAGGGTAGATCCCGTGCTCATTGCTGTGGTGGGACTTATTTTAGCTTATGGCACGTCACTCGCACCAACAGTACTTGGCATGCCTTTTCTCAAACATGAATTTATACATTTGCACCATATTCCCTTGTTTGGTGAGGTGCATATTGGCACACCATTTTTATTTGATCTCGGTGTTTACTTAGTGGTGATTGGTGTGACCTGTAAAATACTCATGACGTTTTCTTATTTGATTTATGAAAAAGAAGAGTATTTTTTAGAAGAAACATTTCTCTATGCCGCTCGTAAAGACGCACCTATTAATGAGCTGGATGGAGATGAGAATACGTAAGGAAAACTCGAAATACGAAATACGAATTTCGAAACAAATACGAATATCGAATATCAAAACCTAGTTATTACTAGTGTTTAGAATTTTGGATTTAGAATTTCGATATTGTTTCGGATTTCGAGATTCGAATTTCGGATTTTATAGTATGCAGTTTCTTAGTGCCCTCATAGTAGCCCTTTTATTCGCTGGTGGTACCTACCTCATTTTTCAACGGGGATTTGTGCGTATTTTATTTGGGTTTAGTTTGATTACGCATGCGGCAAATGTATTTATTTTAGCCATGAGTGGTGAGCCTGGCACTAAAGCATCACCGATTATTACAGAAGGTGTCACACAATATGTTGATCCATTGCCACAAGCCTTAATTTTAACAGCTATTGTAATTGGCTTTGGCGTGACAGCCTATTTAGTTGTGCTCCTGTATCGTCTTTATAGAGATACTGAGACTACAGATGCGATGGAAATGTATGAAGACTCTTAGGACGTCGCACGTCTCATGTCTCACGTCTCACGTTGTTGAATCAATAACGCTAGACGCTAGACGATAGACGCTAGACGAAAATATTTGATAACAAATACAGTCATATTACCAATTATCATTCCTTTTCTCACAGCAGTGATGTTGCTTGTATGGCGACGTCCATCTGTTAGTCGACGTTTATTTGTTGGGTTAGCTAGTTTATTTGTTTTTGCCGTTTCTATTTTCTTAAGTTATCAAACCTATCATCATGGTGTTCATGTTTTGCGCTTTGGTGGTTGGCAACCTCCCTTTGGTATTGCCTTAACCGTTGATCTTTTGAGTGCCATCATGCTGAGCTTATCTGGATTTATTGTTTTTTGTTCCGTTTTATATGGGTTTGCTCAACAAGCAGCTTCTGATGAAAATCCTTTGCGTTTTCCATTAGTTTTATTTTTACTTGCTGGTATGAACATGGCTTTTGCAACAGGCGATATTTTTAACCTATATGTTGCATTTGAAGTCATGCTCATTTCCTCTTATGCCCTCATGACTCTTGAGGCAGATAAGGGCTGTTCTAAGCATGCCTTGCCTTATGTTACGATTAATGTCTTTGGCAGTGCTATCTTTCTCATGGCAGCGGGTTTAACGTATTCTTTATTAGGAACACTCAACTATGCTGATATTGCTCTGCGGGCTTCACAGTATGTGGGCGATCCCAGACTTACCGTCATAGCCCTTATGTTTGCCACTGTGTTTGGTATTAAATCAGGTGTGTTTCCCTTGTATTATTGGTTGCCCAAAAGTTATCCAATTCTACCAGCCCCTTTGGCAGGTCTTTACGGTGGTATGCTGACTAAAGTCGGGGTGTATTGTTTTATTAGATTGTTTTGCACAATCCTACCTCATGATCTTGTGGGTATGCACTGGTTGCTTGCTATCATGGCTGGACCCACGATGATTTTTGGTGTGATTGGTGCCATGTCCAAAGGTTCTATTCGCAGTATATTATCATACCACATTATTTCTCAGGTAGGCTTCATGCTTTTGGCCTGTGGTTTTTTTACGCCCTTTGGTGTGGCCGCGAGTATTTTTTATGTGGTGCACCACATTATTGTTAAATCGTCTTTATTTCTCATTGGTGGGATTGGTGCTGAAATCAATGGCAGTGATGAATTGAATAAAATGGGGCATCTCTGGGGTGTGGCACCGATTGTTGGGATTGTATTTTTGATTCAAGCTTTATCTTTAGCAGGTCTCCCCCCCTTAAGTGGCTTTTGGGGCAAATACATGATTGTACTCACAGGTATTAAATTGGCCAATCCAGTGGCTTATATCTTGGTTGCGTGTTCTATTTTGGCTGGGGTATGGACATTGGTGAGTATGTTAAAGATTTGGCTA
>JAHJDR010000150.1 GCA_018812345.1 bacterium
TATGAGCCGCACTCGCCACACGCGCATAAGCAGGACCTAAGCGAATAAATTCGCTCCAATCAATAAAGGCACCCGCAACTAAACTCGCCATTTCACCTAAATACATTATTCTTGCCTTAAGCACTTCTTCTAATGGTTCTTTGTATTCCTCAGGAAGATTGTGCTCCTGCTGTAGATAGAGAAAAATATATTTATACATTTTCCCTAGTTTTGAACTCCACACTGATTCAGGCGTATCAACACCATCCAAACGAACCGACATATTGCCCTTTAAAGCTGGAACGTAGAGTTTTATGGTATCACCATCAGCCTTGCCAACAATTGAGGCATCTAGCGAGTTGTCTGGAGATTGTACTAAAACAGGTGTTACAGGATGTGTCAGTCTTTTGAAATCACCAAAACCAGGAAAGAACTTCTCTGTTAAAACGCGAAAAGCATCTTCTCCCTTTTTAGAATAAGCTTGCTCGCCAAATTCAAGTCGCCTTCTAATAATGCTAAAGGCATCCACAGAGGTCATGTCCTTACCAGGCTCTAAATGGGCCCATTTAGAAACCATGTCTGCTGTTCCAGGAACAGTAAAAGAAAGACCTGATAATGGCGCAGAAATAGGTGTTGGAAAACTTAATGCAGGAGACATATGAAACCCAATCTTAAGCTGCTCATCTCACGACCCCCCATGAGAGAGAAACATCTCAGTGAACACTTAATTAATTATTAACAACAATTTTGGGAAAAAAGCAAAAAAATCTCCTAATTTCATGATTTGACAAGTTTTTCTTTTAGTGAGACACTTATAAATATCATTAACATAAGCCCGTATCTGTTCCTTGATTTTTCTTACGGAACGACAACGCGGCAAGGAGGGCACATGAATAGGATTAATATCACCACACTTTGTATTGTGGTTCTCGTTATTTTTGCCATATCTTGTGGCAGTTTAGGAATTGATTTTAATGGCTCATCAGCCACCCAAACACCTACCAACTCAGATGAAAGTAATGTTCAAGCAACTGTCACCAGCGCTGTTGAAGAAATCAATAGCTCTGTGAGCTCAAGCTCTTCTGCTTCAGCAGGAACTGTTTCAAGCCTTGTAGCCAACACATCTCACTTAGCTTATGCCACTCTCATCAAACGTTTTCAGTGTGAAGATGAAGCACAATCAAGTGAAACCTTTTCTTGCTCCAGCGCTGAAGGAACCTTGTCACGCGCTGTTACCTTTACAGACTGCGCTTTAGGCAATGCTAAATTTCCCGACACAGTGCTCACGGGTGGTTTTACAAATACCGTCGTTTATGGTGGTCCTGGGTTTTGTGGTGATGGTAATTATTTTATTTTCAGTAAAATGGTTATGGGAACAGCTGAAGGCGATGCCCAACACACGCACCAAACAGCAGATGATGGCATGGTTATGACCTTTACCAATAACAAAGATAAAGAGGTCACACGCACGCGCACAGCCACACGCTCTGTTACATACACAGATCCTGTTGATGCGGACAAAGATGGTAATGCCGAATCTGTTACGGCCACAGTTGATCTAGACGTTGAAATCGACCGTACTGTTGATGGAGTGTCTGTTCATGATTTAACCATCACACATATGGATGGAACATTCGCGGCTTTAGACGAAAATGGTGACGCCATTACTGTCACCGTTACAAAGCCTGTCAAAACAATTACCATTGATGAAGACACATACAAACCCACACAAGTAACAATAATCTCTGGTCATAAAATCGTAGACCATAATATTGCTGACATACGTGTTGTTTTTGGTGTTGGTGACGATGGCCTTACACACACAGTCGGTACATGCGGCCCTCAAGATGGCACCATCACTTTTACAGCTTATGCTATTGAAGAAGATGACACCATTGGTCAGCAGGTTGGCACGGGTTCTATTGTTTATGCAGATGGCGCCGTTTCTAGCGCAACTTATGAAGGCACATCTTTTAATGTCTACACCCGACCCTGCGAATAAAATAATTTATTCTTGATAAATCACAAGCGAACTCATAGGGGCACTGTATTAGTGCCCCTTTTTTTATATAAACATTTTTTCACTTTTTATGAGGATTTTATGGCCAACCAATATGTTTTAGAAACCACTGATGCTAATTTTGAAAACGACGTATTAAAATCAGATGTGCCTGTGTTAGTTGATTTTTGGGCTGTTTGGTGTGGCCCCTGTCGTGCTTTGGCACCTGTTATTGATGAACTGGCGGAAGAAAACCAAGGCAAAGCTAAAATATGTAAAGTCAACACTGATGAAAACCCAAACACACCGAGCAATTATGGTGTTCGCGGCATCCCTACAGTAATTGTTTTCAAAGGGGGAGAAGTCTTTGAACAAAGTGTAGGCGTTGTGTCTAAAACAAACTTACAAGCCATGCTTGACAAAGCCATGGGTTAGGTTTTTTCTATGATTGAAAAGTTCATAGGATTTATTGGCTTACTCGTCTTTATAGGCCTATGCTTACTGCTTTCAAACGATCGAAAAAACATCAAATGGAAGCCTGTAATCACAGGCTGTATCTTACAATTTATTTTTGCTCTTTTTATTCTTAAAACACCCATTGGCAGAATAATATTTGAAAAGGCCAAAGGGTTTTTTGCGCATCTTATGGGCTTTGGTCGCGAAGGGGCAGCCTTTGTTTTTGGCCCACTGGTCAAAGATGAACTCATGGGACCTGTCTTTGGTGATGCCAATGTCTTTATTTTTGCCCTCCAGGTTTCTGCTGTCATTATTTTCATGGCCTCCTTATTTGCCATTCTCTATCATTGGGGAATCATGCAACGCATTGTCTATGCGTTTGCTAAAATCATGCAGAAAGTTATGGGCACATCAGGTTCTGAATCTCTTGCTGCTGCGGCTAATGTTTTTATGGGGCAAACTGAAGCGCCTTTGGCGGTTAGACCTTATCTCAATAAAATGACCTCCTCAGAACTTATGGCGTTGATGACAGGCGGCATGGCATCTGTTTCAGGTTCCATTTTAGCTGCCTATGTTAGCTTTGGCATTGATGCCGGTCATTTACTGGCAGCCTCTGTTATGAGTGCTCCCGCTTGTCTAGCCATTGCTAAAATTATTATTCCGGAAAAAGAAGTTTCTGAAACAAAAGATACGGTTCCAAAAAACACAGAAAAGCTCGATGTGAATGTACTTGATGCTGCCTGTCGCGGTGCCACAGATGGTCTTAAACTTTCTGTAAATGTTATGGCCATGCTTATTGCGTTCATTGCTTTGATTGCTCTTGTGAATGCTCTTTTGGGATGGACCACAGGCTATTTTTTCAGCTCCCCCATCACACTGGAACAGGTTTTTGGCTATCTTTTTTCTCCCTTTGCTTTTCTATTAGGTGTGCCCTGGGAAGATTGCACAGAAATTGGTTCTTTATTAGGTGTCAAAACTGTTTTGAATGAAGTCGTAGCCTATATCAAGCTCGGACAAATTAAAGAAACCCTGCAACCTCGCTCAGTTATTTTAGCCACCTATGCCCTTTGTGGTTTTGCCAATTTTTCCAGTATTGCCATTCAAATTGGTGGCATTGGTGCCTTGGCTCCCAATCGTCGTAAAGACTTGGCTAAACTTGGTTTAAAGGCTATGATAGGGGGGACGCTTGCTGCGTTTATGACAGCATGTATAGCGGGACTACTGTTATAAGACGTCTAGCGTCTAGCGTCTGTCGTCTAGCGTATTCATTACGTGAGACATGAGACGTGAGACGTGAGACGAACAAACAATGACTAAAAACTCAGATTATATTCAAATAATAAACGAAGCAACAACCTCATTGAAGGATAAAATTGATTGGGATTCCATTACTCAAAAACCAAAAATCGCTCTGGTTCTTGGTTCTGGTCTCGGTAAATTTGCTGATGACCTTAAGGACAAAAAAATCGTTTCTTTTGAAGACATCACACACTTTCCTCCTTCAGGCGTTCCTGGTCATGCTGGTCGTTGGGTGTATGGGCTCACTGAAAACAATATCCCTGTTCTTGTGGCCCAGGGTCGTTATCATTTTTATGAAGGTCATGATCTTAAAATCATCACACTCCCTATTCGCGTCATGAAAGAGTTGGGCATTGAACACGTTGTTCTTACCAATGCTGCCGGCACAGCTAATCCAGATTTTCATGCAGGTGATTTCATGCTCATTGATGATCACATTAATTTTATAGGTCACTCACCACTTAATGGCGTTGCTGATGAACGTTTGGGTCCAATGTTTGTTGATCAAAGCGATCTCTACATCAAAAAGAACAATGATGCACTCTATGCCCTTTGCCAAGAAAAACATGCAGACATCCCAGTGTGTCGCGGCGTTTACTGCTGTTCCATGGGCCCTCAATATGAATCCGCAGCTGAAGTTAAAATGTTTGGTCAGTTGGGTGCTGATGCTTTGGGCATGTCTACAGTACCTGAAGCTATTGTAGCACGGCAAGCAGGCATCAAAGTCAATGGCATCACATGCCTGACAAACTATGGCACAGGACTTTCTGATCAGCCTCTCAATCATGAAGAAGTTTCTGAAATGGGCAAGAAAAGAGCACCCCAATTTATGATTTTAGTAAATGAAATGGTTAAATTGCTCTCATAACTTTTTTACTTAGAGAACCTCCCATAAATGCTCTGGAACTGGTTTGGAAATAATGGAAACAATGCCTAATTTTTGCGCTCTTGTGATAACGTAAGGATCATCATAACATCCTGTGCATAAATGAATGTGCTTAATTTGTTGTGTGCGCAAGTACTCAACAATATCAAAACCATCGAGTGTCGAGTTTTCAAATTCATAATCTACGATAGCAGCTGTCACATTTTTTAGATCAATGAATTGATTTAAAAGGTCTTCGCCTTTTTCTAAAACAATCACCTTCTTACCACGTCTTTCAATTTCATTTTTAAAAAGCGTGCGCATGTGTTCATCATCATCAATCACAAGAATGCACCCATTTTCAGGACTATCAAGACTTTTTGGCTGTGCCATTACATTTCCCCAAGCCACATGTGTTTGCTGTGGCTGTGCTTTACGAGCCAGAACATCAACAAGAGAACAAAGTTTCATATAACCCTTTTCTGTATTATACATGAGCTCCAGATGTTCTTCAGGAAGCTCCTCTCTTTTCGCATAAGCAAAATATGATCCAATCAAACTTAAGTGTGATCGCACATCGTGCAAAAGCTGTCTCATTTCATTCTTTTCATTATCTGTCATATCTCCCCCTATAAAATTCCTTCATTTTTCAATGTGTAGTATACTTTTGAACGACTAATTTTTAACTGTCTTGCCGCTTCCGTAACATTTCCTCCCGTGAGTTTTATCACGCGCCTTATGTATGCTTTTTCCACTTCATTCATATAATCTTTGAGTGAGTGCTCATCGTCACTCGTTGTGAGTGTTGGCAACCAAGAAAGAGGATCTGA
>JAHJDR010000151.1 GCA_018812345.1 bacterium
AATATCTGATCTTGTACAAGCAGGAGAAGTAATATTACGCATTGGTTTGAATTTTGGTGAAATGGTTGTTGATAGCGATGATGTGTTTGGAAACGCTGTGATCATTGCATCACGTTTAGCAGATCAGGCAAAACCAAAACAAATATTAACAAGTAAAGAAACGCGCAATCTTTTGCCTGAAGCACTCATTACTGTCTCTCGCTTTATACTTAAAAAACAATTGAAGGGCGTGCCGCATGATGTAGAGATATATGAACTTTTAGACGCGGAAGATGATGCCAATGTGACAACAATTGCTTCTGATGATATTTCAGCAATTGCTCTAGGCGAGTGTGATCTGAATCTTGTTTATATGGGACAAACGCATCATATGAATCATGAAAAAGTACATGTTAGGATAGGGCGTAGCGATGAAAACGATATTGTCATCAATAACGCCAATACATCGCGTCTACATGCAACTATTGAGCTCAAAGCAGGAAAGTTTTTATTAACAGATAAAAGTGTTAATGGAACATATGTTTTTTTTGATGATGGCAATATGCAAAAGATTCATATGGACTCTATGACGCTTTATCAAAAAGGCAGAATATTACTTGGTAGCCATGACGATGAAGAAAATGCCATTACCTTTTCACATGAGTGATGAGAAGCCGTATCACGTCTTGACATCACACCATAAATTCGTCATTAATCAAACGTTATTTGTTGATGGTTGTTTAGTTGCCTTCTTATGGGTGACGAGTGGCCAAAAACCAATGACAGCTATATGCCTAGACCACAACGCATAGAATATTCCGGAGCTTGGTATTATGTTACAAACACAGGGAACCAAGGAAAGACGATTTTTAGGGATGAGGCTGATTACAAAGGTTTTTTGAATTTATTGGGAGAAGCTTCGCGAATATTTTCCATAGAGATTCATTCTTATGCGTTAACAGAAAAGGCTTATCATTTGGTCGTACATACGCCTAAAGGTGAGCTGAGTCGCGCGATGAGGCATATCAATGGTGTCTACACACAGAACATGAACAAACGATGGGGTAAGCAAGGAGCCTTGTTTTCAGGTCGTTACAAAGCTATTGTGATTGATCCTGACGAAAGTTTAGCATCTCTTGTTGCCTATATTCACAATGTCCCTGTGAAAGAATGTTTGTGTCATAAGCCAGCAGCTTATGCCTGGGCGAGTCATATTGCTTATTTGAGAGAAAAAGAAAGACCAGACTGGCTCGTTACAGAAAAAGTCATGCGTCCCTTTGGTTTTATTAAACCAATTGCCCTAACACGATTTCATAAAATGGTAACTAAAGGAGTCATGCGTAGCATGGCTTTTAGAATAGAAAATACACAGGAAATATTAGGTTCTACTGAATTTAAACAATCACTGAAAAAGGTTAAAAAGAAAAAAACACAAAAATCTGTAGAGGCACCACAAAATCGTCAAAAACGAACGCGTTCAGCCAAAGAAATCCTTGATTTTGTTGCCGCTCATTATGAAATGCCTGTTAATCAGGTGAAACAAAGTCAGTCAGGGATTCAAAATGAAGCCAGAAGTATGGCGGTTTATCAAATGCGTACTGTGGCGGGCATGTCCCAAAAAGAAATTGCTAAGCATTTGAATTCTAAAAATCCTTACACGATGGCTAAGGTTTTAGAACGTTTTCACACTAAAATAGAGAATGATAATACTTTAAAAGTGAAGACAACTGAGATCACATCAAAGATTACAGAAAAACTGAATAGTTAGAAAATTATCTCATTAATAAGTAAACAAACTTTCATCATTAAAGAAAAAAGAGACTTCTGTTTGTGCTGTTTCAGGGGCATCAGAGCCATGTACTGAATTGCATTGCAGGCTTTCTGCATAGAGTTTTCTGATTGTGCCGTCAGCAGCATTTTCAGGATTTGTGGCACCCATAACTTCGCGGTATTTTTCAATCGCATTTTCGCCTTCAAGACAAGTAACCACAACAGGGCCTGATCTCATATATTCTACTAATTCATTGTAGAAAGGTCTTTCTTTATGAACAGCGTAAAATTCTTTAGCTTGATTTTCAGTGAGCCAAAGCATGCGTGTTCCTAAAATTTTAAGGCCAGCATCTTCGATATGTGCTAATATTTTGCCAACGAGATTTCTTTTTGTGGCATCAGGTTTGATGATAGATAGTGTTCTTTGAATTGTCATTTGGATCTCCAAAATTTGAATGCCGAAATCCGAAGCAAAACTGTTTCGAATTTGAGATTTCGAATTTAGAATTTGTTTCGAGTTTCGTATTTCGTGTTTCGTTTTTTATTAATATATTTCCTTTAGTATTTTTCCCATATCTGCGGGACTTTTGGCTATTGCGACACCAGCAGATTCTAGGGCTTTAAACTTGTAAGCAGCTGTTCCTTTGCCTCCAGCAATGATGGCACCAGCATGTCCCATGCGTCGCCCTGGAGGGGCTGTGGCCCCCGCAATAAAAGCAACAACAGGTTTTTTAATATATGCTTTTATGTATTCTGCGGCATCTTCTTCTGCTGTGCCACCTATTTCTCCTATGAGAATGATGGCGTGCGTGTCTTTATCAGAATTAAATAGCTCAAGACAATCAATAAAATTAGTACCATTAACAGGGTCGCCACCAAGGCCAATACAGGTAGATTGGCCATAGCCAGCTCGTGTTACCTGGTCAACCGCTTCATAGGTGAGTGTGCCAGAACGAGAAACAACGCCCACATGTCCTTTTTGATGAATGTGACCAGGCATAATCCCAATCTTACATTCATCAGGAGTGATGATCCCAGGGCAGTTAGGCCCTATGAGGCGTGTTTTAGAACCAAGCATCATACGTTTTACTTTTACCATGTCTAGAACGGGGATTCCTTCTGTGACGCAAACAACGAGGTCTAGTTGGGCATCAACGGCTTCCATGATGGCATCAGCGGCAAAGGCTGGTGGAACATATATGACAGAAGCATTGCAGGCAGTATGTTTTTTTGCTTCACGCACAGTATTGAAAATGGGAATGTCCTCAAAAGCTTCTCCCCCTTTGCCTGGTGTCACACCAGCAACCATTTGCGTGCCATACTCTTTACACATGCGTGTATGAAATTGGCCTGTGTTGCCCGTTATGCCTTGGGTGATGACTTTAGTGTATTTGTTAACTAAGATACTCATAATTGTTAAATAACGAATGACAAACAAAAGAACTGCGAATTTATTGACTATTGGCAATCAGAAGGTTACGATTAAGATTGCCGATCGCTAATTGTCATTAGCCAATAGTCAATTTTTCAAAGTTCTCTTTGCTCTGTATTCATTATATTAATTTACTGCATCAACAGCCTTTTGTGCTGCCTCATCCATGGTATCAGCAGGAATTATAGCAAGCCCAGAATTCGCCAGGATTTTTTTCCCTTTCTCTACATTTGTTCCTTGAAGGCGAACGATTAAAGGAAGTGTTAACCCCGATTCCTGAACAGCAGCTACAATACCTTCAGCAATAACATCACATTTCATGATGCCACCAAAAATATTAACAAGAATAGCCTTTACCTTTGGATCGCTTAAAATAATTTTAAAGGCTGCTGTGACATTTTCTTTTGTGGCGCCGCCGCCAACATCTAGAAAGTTTGCTGGTTCTTCTCCAAAGAGTTTGATGATGTCCATTGTGGCCATGGCGAGTCCGGCTCCATTGACCATACAGCCAATATTGCCATCTAAAGAAATATAAGACAGTCCATATTTGCTGGCCTCTTGTTCGTTGGCATCTTCTTCATTTTCATCTTGCAGTGCTAATAAATCTTTGTGGCGAAACAACGCATTGTCATCAAAATTAATTTTGCCATCAAGAGCTATGAGCGTATTGTCTGTGGTTAATATAAGGGGATTGATTTCGACAATAGAGGCATCAGATTGTGTGTATAATTTATAGAGAGTGGCACAGATTTTTACAAATTGATTAGTGCAGGCCTTGTCAAAACCTAAACCATACCCTAGTTCACGCCCTTGATAGGCCTGGAAGCCCACAGCAGGATCTATAGCAACTTTAAGGATTTTTTCTGGGGTTGTGGCTGCGACTGTTTCAATGTCCATGCCTCCTTCAGCTGAGGCCATAAAAGTAACACAACTCTTTGATCGGTCAAGAACCATGCCTAAGTAATATTCTTTTTTAATGTATAAACCTTGCTCTATGAGTAGTGTTTGAACTTCTTTTCCTATATCACCTGTTTGGTGTGTGACAAGTATGTTGCCTAACATTTTTTGAGCAATGTCACTAGCTTCATCAGGTGTTTTAGTAACCTTGACACCGCCATCTAAAACAAGAGTGGAACGATCATTTTTGTCATAGAGTTTTCCTTTGCCGCGTCCACCAGCATGGATTTGAGCTTTGACAACATAAGGCGCTGTTAGTTTCTTACAAATATCACTAACCTCTTCTGGGTTGTGACAAACAAATCCTGTTGGGTGGGGGACGCCATACTTTTTAAAAAGTTCTTTAGCTTGATATTCATGAATTTTCATAAAGACTTATTTAATAAGAGCAACTTAAGGCTGTCAAGATGTGCCTTAATGATCTTTGTAAGGTTTGAGGGGGATACTCATTGACAGAGATAAATTCATTTCTTAGAGGTTAACATCATTACGTTTTTTGGTGAAAATGTTATTTATGAATGAGTATGGCCCCCTATTAATCATGTTTGGTATCGCTATTGTATTTTCAGGGATTTTTTTACTCCTTTCGTATATTTGTGGGCCCAAAAAACCCAATAAAACAAAGTTGTCTGTATACGAGTGTGGCGTAACACCAACAGGAACGGCGCGCGAACGCTTTTCCGTAAAATTTTATTTGATAGCCATATTATTTATTATTTTTGATATTGAAGTCGTATTTCTTTACCCTTGGGCCGTTAATTTTAAATCTTTTTTGGAGGCAGGCAAGGGATTATACATGATTGTCATTATGGGAATCTTTTTCATGATGCTCGTCTTGGGTCTTTTTTATGAATGGCGCAAAGGGGCTTTGGATTGGGGGAAAAAGAGGGGCAGAAATTGAAAAATGAAAAATGAAAAGTGAAAAGTGATAAAATTTAAGGACATAAAATCAGATTTTTTGGGTAATAACGTGATCACAACACGGATACAAGATGTGATCAATTGGGGGCGTAAATATTCTTTGTGGCCCATGCCTTATGGAACAGCGTGTTGTGCCATTGAATTTATGAGCGTTGTGTCTGCAGGCTTTGATTTGTCTCGCTTTGGGGCTGAAGTTGTGCGGTTTTCACCCAGGCAATCAGATTTGCTCATGGTTATGGGTACAATTAACTATAAACAAGCCCCCATATTAAAACGTATTTATGACCAAATGTGTGAACCAAAATGGGTATTGGCTGTAGGGGCCTGTGCTTCTTCAGGCGGGTTTTATAATAATTACAGCGTGTTACAGGGCATTGATG
>JAHJDR010000152.1 GCA_018812345.1 bacterium
ACACTCCAAGTGCCCGCGGCTATTCATATTCTATTGTACATAACTTTAGCGCGTTCGTGTCTTTTCAGTTGTATAGAAGGGCTGCTCTCGACACGTCGCTTTACTACAGGAAACATCTGTACTTACTAGAAGGGGCAGGGCTATCCAAAAGGAGCCGTTCAATTTCCTTTTTCAATTTTCAATTTACATTCTTCATTTCTCAGTCCCACTGGGACTGAGACGTGGGACTGGGACTGTTTGAATATTAAGACAGTTCTTCTATCAATCTGAAAACAAACAATAAATATACCTGAAAAAAAAATCTTAATTTGGCACGGGCGTTGCTTATACAAAGATCAATTAATTAACAAAGTAATCAAAAAAGTGACGGTACCTTTTGTGTTCAAAAGTGCTTGCCCTGAGCATAGTCGAAGGAGAACGTCACCTTTTGGAAGGAGAAAATCATGAATGATAAAGTGAAAGAGGTTTTTGCCATTAGTAACCCTAAAGAAGGAGAAAAAGCTATTTGGTCAAAAATTGGTGTGGCTTTTGTTTGTAAGGATGAGTCCATAAATGTGATTCTGGATGCTGTACCCCTTACAGGAAAAATCAATATCCGAGATCGCTATAAAAAGAATGGTGATAATGGCAAACAAGAAAGCCCTGCTATGTTCTAACATAAATAAAAGGGGTTATCGTAAATTGCGATAACCCCTATAATATGTATAAAAATATGGAATAATATATGTATAAGGTGTATAATGAAGAAAATACAATTTGAATGGGATCTTCAGAAAGATATTATTAATAGCATAAAACATGGCATATCATTTTCTGAAGCACAATTAGCATTCGCTGATCACAAAAGGATCGTTGCTGAGGATGTTACCCATAGCAAAAGGGAGAAGCGGTATTTTTGCTTTGGCATGGTTGAGGATGACATCATTACGGTACGTTTTACTTATCGTAATGAAATAATTAGAATATTTGGAGCTGGTTATTGGCGGAAAGGAAAGGCAATATATGAAAAAAAAAACAAAATACACAAAAGGGCCAATTAAGGAGATTAAAGTTTTAAAAAGAGATTTTTTGCCTTCACCAGATCAATTAGCTTTTAAAGAAGATCAAGTAAAAGTAACCATGTTTTTGAGCAAAAATAGTGTTGAGTTCTTTAAAAAACAAGCCAAGAAACATGATACACAATATCAAAAGATGATCAGAAATTTATTGGATTTCTATGTGATGAATCAGAAGTAAAAAAGCGCCGACCTAGGCCGGCGCTTACTAAGGAGAGAATCAGGACTGCGGCTTACAGCTGCAGTCACCTCTCTCTATAATGCAAGAATAGTGCCAGCAAAACCTGTTATACCAAGTTAAAGCACGAGTTAAGAAGTGAAAAAATGTGAGTGATACTTTTTGCTGTGACTAGGAAAAAACTGCCTAACTGCGGCCGCCACGGATGACTTTTAGGCGTTTTTTTGTCTGGGGTTTTTCCAAAATATCCATAACAACCTGATCATCATGATAGGGCATTTTTAGACTGGCCTTGTCTTTGCAGATGACCTCATCAGTCATATGAACGCCATAGGCTTTTAGAATTTTAGCTACTTTATTGTAATGACGATTGATTACATCGGAAACAGAATCAAAGCCCAATTTTGCAGCTTTAGCGCGCGTCCAATAAAATAGGGGATTCATCATAAAATAATCATCATCATTTTCGTCTGGTTCAATTACAATAACATCTTTTTTGAACTGGGGATCGTTTGCCAAAGCTTTAAGGCTGTTGTGTAAGCGCGTGTAAAACAGTGTTCGAAAAACTTGATTGATGACGCTACTTAAACCCAAATCAGTGATGCGTTTATTTCGTGTGATGTATTGATTGTCTTCACGTAAATATTCCAGAAAAAGCTCATTTCGATAGGGTTTGAAAGGATTGTAACAAATACAAAGATCAGCGCCTTTATCAAAAACAAGATCAAGATTAAGTGTTTTGCGAATTGCGCCGTCAACATAATCGACACCTTTAACTCGGGCGGGTTTATACAAGCCAGCCGTGGCGCATGATGCTTGAGCCGCTTCAGAAATAGAGACATCATTTTTTTCGTCAGGACCAAAAATAACACGTTCATGTAAATCAAGATCCATGGCTGTGATGTAAAGAGATTTGCCTGTTGCTCGTTTGAGTACTTGAAAATTATCAGGCATCTGATTTTTCTTCATGTTTTTCTTGAGATAACGTTTGATGCGTTTATTATCAAAAATTCCTGAGGGCAGCAGCTCGCCAAGAGTAGGGATGCTTCGTTGGGCAACAGCAACTTTAAAAATCGGTTTAGTGAGGATCTCGTAGTTTGAATAGGTTGGATTATTGAGAAATATTTTACTGTTTTCAACAAACGCTTCTTTGAGTTTTGGTGATGCTCTGACAATGTCGTAAAGCATGCCGGGCAAAAAAGTAAAGAAACCGTAAAAAAATTTAATGGGCCTTAGAAAATATTCTTCAACGTTTGGGTAATAAAGGTCAAAAGGAGATAGTTGGCTGAACTTGCTTGATGTGCCATCGAGACTAGCCAACATTTCTTCAGGGCTAATACCACCACAAAGTGAAAGGGCAAGCAAAGAGCCTGATGAGAGGCCAACATAAATATCAAAATCCGTAAGCTTTTTGTTTACAAGGTAATCATTTAACGCTTTAAGGCCCCCAATTTTAAAGGCCGCACCCGTAAGAGTTCCTCCGGATAAAACCAGAGCAATTTTTGGATTCTCTTTTTTTACGTTGAGATTTGATTTTTGAATGATTGTGAGACCCATTTTTCGGTTATCGGTTATCGGTGATAGGTGATCGGCTACGAGAACCGATAACCAATAAACGATAACCGACTAAGCGGTTTCTGCTTCGTTTTTTACGTAAACAATGATGGGGTCTG
>JAHJDR010000153.1 GCA_018812345.1 bacterium
CCATCAGCAAAATCAGCAATCGCATTTTCAAGTCCGACTACAGGAACATTATCCCCACTATCTGATTTAAACGCGAGCGATCCACCTTGCAAAAAGGCTCCTGGAAGAACAGATACAGGAGAAGATTCAGGTTCAGTGGCTGTGCCAGGATCACCTGATCCATCACCATCTTCACTGGCATTATTACCGCCCGTAATATCATCAGCACCTGTTGCGCTATCGCCACCAGTAATGCCGCTTAAGCCAATACCACCCATACAGCCAGTCATGGTCATGGAAAAACAGATTATACAGATTAACAGAGTGATGTTTAAGATATTGATTCTCTTCATAGCTGAACCCCTTAATATTATTCTATTCCTTCGACTCACCCCTCGACAAGCTCGGGGTTCGTTCAGGATGAAAAAGGCTTTGTAAACCTTTTTCACCTCACAGACACTGTCTATTATGCAATTTGAATGCCAGAGAGCCCATAAAATGAGGTGGATAAGTAGCTGAAAAACATGAGATTATTAAGGTTATAAAAAGGGGGGTGGAGACATTCCACTATCTTTTTGATAAACACTATCAATTTGAGACGTTTTTCTTATATACATTGCTTTGTAAGAGCTTGATATAACTGGAGTTTAAATTCAGTTTTTAAGGGGGTAAATTTTACCTTGTTTTTGTGGGTTTGTGGTACGGGGACCTCGGGGGGATGGGGGAATCGTGCGATCGAACGAGCGAGCTATCGTGCTATCGGATGGGAGAACTATCGGTTTTTTAGATAGCTAATAAATTTCTGTAACATTTTTCCTTCATGATCAATGAGCTCAGCCAATTCATCATATTTTTCAGATGAAATGAAATTCAATTTATTTGCTATCAGACTGAGTGTTTCCAGTTCAACAGCTGATCCTTTAGCTATATAACAGAATTGTAGAAATTCCTTAGTGTACTGTCTAGCAAAGCCTTCAGCTATATTAACAGGTATCGAAACTGCTGCTCGTTGCATTTGAGAACATAGTCCATATCTTTCTGAAGCTGGAAATGATTTTGTGATATTATAAGTATTTTCAACAATTTGAATTCCCTTTGCCCAGATCTCAAGATTTCTATATGATTCAATTTTCATGATTTCCCCTCTTATATATGGCGTTACTTCATAATTGTTTAATCGGATGCTTTGGCTAGAGAGTTGTGAAAAATATTTCTTTCTATAGCTCGATAGTTCGAAAGCACGATAGAATGGTATTGAAGATGATGGCCTGCAAGAAACATTTTTTGATGATTACGATGCCGATGGTTTTGGTGACCTCTACCACGCCGGCGAACTCTTATGTCCCGCAGACGCCACAGGCATGGCCACAACAAACACAGATTGCGACGACGCCGTCGCTAGCATCTACCCCGGTGCTGCAGAATACTGTAATGGCGCAGACAACGATTGCGACGGCCTAACCATGGAAGACGATTCTGTGGATGCCACTGAATGGTTTGAAGATGCTGATAGCGATGGTCATGGAACAGAAGATTATTCCACCTATGCCTGTAATGTTCCTTCAGGCTTTGTTTCAAGTTATGACGATTGCGATGACAATGATCCAGACGAGAGTCCAAGTGAAGTGGAAGACGTAAACCGTGCTGGTGATGAGGATTGTAGTGGGCAAGGGTTGATGAATTTAAGTAATGCTAATGCAGCGTATGAAGGTCAGGATTGGGGCGATTATGCAGGTTCTGATTTATTTGGAGATGTAGATATTGATGATGATGATTTAGGTGATTTACTTATAGGAGCTAGAGGTGATCAAGCTGGCAGCCCATATGGAACAGGAGAAGTTGTTACCGCTTTTGGTGATGCTTCAGCCTATTTGGATATTGGTAATGAAGCTATTCATGCTGGTGAAAATGACTATGATCAAGCTGGTGAAATTGTTTTAGGTGGTATTGATCTCGATGGGGATACAGTTGAAGATCTAGTTGTTGCTGCTCCTGATGCTGATGATAATGGTTCAAATTCAGGTAAGATATATTTTATATCAGGTGGCTACGGTAATGGTAATCATGCCTTATCCGGTCATGATCATGCTTGGCTTGGTGATGCAGCAAACGATAAAGCAGGAACGTTGTTAGCTGGTGGTGATTTTAACTGTGATGGGCAAGATGATTTGCTAATAGGTGCTCCATTTAATGATGATGCATTTACAGGAGCTGGTAAAGCCTATGTGATTTATGGCCCAATATCGACACCCGGAGAAACTGTTTTAAGTAGTGTATCAGGAATGACGACAATTTCTGGAGCAGGAGCTAATCACTACTTAGGAAGTTCTGGTGAGATCG
>JAHJDR010000154.1 GCA_018812345.1 bacterium
CAAGAAGAAAAAGCCGAACTTAGTGATTGGAAACTGTATTCAACTCTAGCAGAAATATTGCCACATGAAGTATTTGATAATCATTTCGAGGAATATATATCCATTGAGGATGATCAGGAATACAGTTTTGATTTGTTAAACAAATTTACAACCCCGGTTATATTTCACCAGATGTTGCTTCTTGCAGATCGCCAAGATAGTAGAGCAGAAATATTTAGGAACTTTCTAATAAACAGGCGTGCCAGGGCCTTTTGTTCAGGGCAAAATATTTTATGTTCTCATGATCAACAAAGAGCTTCTTTTTTAAGTGATTTGTGGAAAATTGTTAATGGGATAGAACATGTTTAGAGAATCTTGAAAGGTTGGTTACTTAACAAAATGACACCAATGGGAATGACATCTATGGCTGCAATGTATAGCCCGGGCTATTTGCCTCCGAGTTATTTTGCTGCTTCAATGGTTTCAGGAGGTGCTGCTAGTGGTGGTGTTAAGGGGTCGTCATCTGGGAGTTCTGCAGGAGGTGCTTCTGGTGGTGATGGTTTTGATGGTAACGGAGGAACGAAAAATGAAAAACCAAATGGCCTACACAAACTTATTCAAAAGCTTTCTTTTAAAGGGGCTCCAGGACCGCAGTTGACACGCAGAGAAGCTAAAGAGGAATTTGCTAGAACAGCTGTTCAGGAACAGGTCGGTGTTTATTCACTGGGAGGTATGGTTGAGGGTGTTGGCAAGTTTTTACAACGTGCCAGCATGAGCCCTGAAAAAAGAGATGCCTATATTGAAGAGCATCCCATTGCCAGTGTTATTTTTAAGCCCATCCATAAAGGCGCTGAATGGTTGGCGGGCGTAGTGAATCCAGAGGGTTCTGAAGAAAGCGTTCTTACAAATTCTTTAAAACAATTTGGTGATCTTGGTGCTAGTATTGGAAATTGGCTAAAAGTAGGCACACAAATTTGGGCGGCTCGTAAGTATAATAAACTGAGTAAACAAAGCAACGATGCGGAGATTGTTTCTTCAGCAGCCAAAGCCAATTCCTGGCGAACCAGGATTTACTTAATAGAAAAAGTTGCGCTTGCTGGTGCTGCTGGTTTGGCGGGAATTGAATGTTTTGAGTTGGCTTTACCCGTTATGGCCTTATCACAAGGACTTGTCATGGTCGCCGCTGGAGTTTCTATCAAAGGTAATTGGCCTGTCATAAAGCAGTATAAAGACAGCTTCAAAAGTTTAGCTAATGCTCGTGATATGAGTAAAATTACGGGGCTTTATCTGGCTAAGGCATTTTGGGCTCTTGCGACACTAGCTGCATATGGTTATGTTAATTTGCCAAAAGGTATTCAAGAAAGAACAGATCTTTTGAGTAAGTTTGGTTTTGATTTAGTGCCTCCTGAAAATAGAGAACAAATGTATGATTTACTCATGCAGAGTTCTTGGGAGCTGCCTAGCTATATTATTTTCACTGGCGGTATATTTATGGTTGCGCCAGCAGCCTTCTCATTAGCTATTCATGGTACAAAAATGGTTCAAGAAGCTAATCGTGTTCACAAAATAAGGGTTGCTGCAAGAAAACATATCAAGAAAGTTGAAAATGGGGAAGACCCACTCGTAGAAACACAAGAATTTCCGATTGCTAAATCTGAGAAAAATCCTGGTCTTGGATTTTATGTTTTTGGGGCCTTGGCAGATTCTTGTAATATCTATGGTGGCTGGTGTACAGCATCACTTTTTTGGCAACCATTAGGTGCCATATTTAATGGCGTAGGATCATTATTTTCTGCCTGGCAAAACCGAATCTTGGGCAAACTCAAAGCTGAAGTGTAATCAGGTCACATGACAATTATCTAGAGTTTTTGATCTGTGGTTCCATGTTAGCAGAAAAAACAGTGTTCCTAAAATAGCGCTGGCAATAAAAAACATAAAGCCGCCATCCCATCCCCACTTATCTACAATAAGACCTGTGCCGACACCACAAACAGTACTGCCTAAATAACCAAAAGTGCCTGTAAGGCCTGTTGCTGTGGCAGCAGCTTTTTTGGAAGCAAAATCAGCAGCAGCAACACCAACAAGCATTTGCGGGCCATAGACAAGGAAACCAACGGCAACAAGGGCAGCAGCATCAAGCCAAGCATGTCCAGCGGGAATTTTCCAAAAATATACGAGGAAGAAAATGAGAGCTATCATAAAGAGGACATTGGCTGGGCCTCTTCGGCCTTTGAATATTTTATCAGATAGCCATCCTGCAAAAATAGCACCGAGAATGCCTGCTATTTCAAAACCAGCGACTTTAAAACCAGCACCAGCTAAAGAGCTTCCTTTAGCTTCAACAAGATAGGTGGGCGCCCAATCAAGCACGCCAATTCGAACGATATATACGAAGAAGTTAGCAACACAAACATACCAGATGAGTTTATTATTTAAGACGTGATTTAGCAGGATTTCTTTAAGTGATTCTGGTTCCTCTTCTTTCATAGAAGAAGCTTCGACATCGCCACGATAGACTTCAATGGGGGGCAATCCCAATGATTGTGGCGTGTCACGAAGTCTTTCAATGAGAAAAACAGCTGCGAAAAGAGCTATAATAGCAGGGACATAAAAGGCAGACTGCCATCCATAGATAGGAATGAGGTAGCCAGCTAATACGAGAATGCCTGCGCCACCAATTTGATGTGAGGCATTCCACGTTCCCCACATAGTGCCGAGTTCTGTAGGGCTATACCAGTGTGTGAGCATGCGTGCACAGGGTGGCCATCCCATGGATTGAAACCAGGCATTTAAAAGCCAGAAGAAGCCAAAGAAATATAAAGAAGAACTTAGGCCAAAGAAAATATTAACAATAGCAGCGCCTATAAGACCAGCAGCCATAAAATAGCGTGGATTAGCGCGATCAGCGAGCATGCC
Organism: bacterium; assembly: GCA_018812345.1. GTDB lineage: Bacteria > UBA10199 > UBA10199 > UBA10199 > JADGCS01 > JAHJDR01. The sequence continues at coordinate 2,896 of JAHJDR010000154.1, forward strand.
ATTGACAAACTTACCTATACCATAGAGGATGGAAAACAGGGAAAGAATAATGCCGAGATCTGTTTTGGTATAACCTAAATCATCCTGGAAGGAAGGCATAGCCATGGAAAAGTTTTTGCGAACAAAATAAAAAGCAGCATAACCAAACATCATGGAATACATCATGCGAATACGCATGGCGCGATAAAGTTTTTTAACTTCATCTTGGTCCTGGATTTGTTCAATTGGTGCGGCTGTTTTGAAAATTGCAAATAGGTTTTTCATTCTGCTCTCCTTTTTTGAGCTAGTCAATGCATGGTAAGTTTTGTCTCTGAAGTTTTGAGATGGTTAATAGAATATGCTTCGTTGCACAAGTGAAATCCCAGAAAGCTCGCAACACAATGAAATTAATAAAAAATATTACGCAAACTGTTTAATCATATTTTTACAACTATTATTTAAAAAATTCATAAAATCTATGTTTGTGAGAGCCTGTGCAAAGGCGTCTATATAAATATAACCAACAGTTCTTTTTATTTTTGTTTTAATGGGGATGATATGGATGCGTTTGCTTTTGATTTCACGCCAAACGGAATAATAGGGCACAATGGAAACGCCCATGCCGGCTTCAATAAAGGAAATGATTGAAGAAACCTTGATTGTTTCTAAAATAATAGTGGGCGAAATATTGAGATTGTGAAAAGCTTTGTTAATGTGCTCTCGTGTTTGTGAGCTTTTTGGGAAAATAATAAACGATTCTTTGTCCAGTTTTTGTGCGTGTGTTATATCACGGTGTTTATCTGTGCCAATCAATACGAGATCTTCAGTGAAAAGTTTTCTTTGTTTTATGTTTGAGGGAATATTGTCAATTGTGCAGATTGCCAGATCGAGCGTTTTTTGCAGGATTTGTTGTATAGCATCCTTTGTAGCATATACATGTGGTTTTAATACTGCTTGCGGGTGTTTTAACAAGAAATGATTAATGGCTTCAGGGATGATTGTTTGTGTGGCAGAATCAATGGCAGAGAAATTAATTGTTTTAGTTTTGACAGATTCCTTTTTCAAAGAAACTAAAAAGTTTTCATAAGAGGCTATAATTTTTTTCGCTTCAGGGTACAGTTTTTCACCCTCAATTGTTAATTCCATTTTATTACCCGAACGAAAAAGGAGTGGATAACCAAAATAGGTTTCAAGGACTTTGATTTGACTTGTAATTGCAGGTTGCGTGAGGAATAATTTTTTAGCGG
>JAHJDR010000155.1 GCA_018812345.1 bacterium
AACACGTGCCTCAAGGTCTTGGGCGAGCATTTTTGCTAAACTCGTTTTACCCACACCAATAGGACCATCAACAGCAATATATTTTAAGCGTTCTAGAACCATTCTGGCTTCTTACTAGGAGATTCATATACATAAGGCAAGAGGGCATATTTTTTTAAAAAAACACGTGTCATTACAACAATGTGGGCGTTTTTTTCAAAAAAACTGGCTATTGGCTATTGGCAATCAGCAAATGACAATTAAATTGCCAATTGCCGATTGCTAACTGTCTTTTGTCATTCATGTTAATTACGCAGTGGCTTCCCTTTCATTAACAAGTTCTGCATTCTCGCCTGCGTTTTTTCTTCGCCACATAAACTGATAAAGGCTTCTCTTTCAATATCGAGTAGTTGTTGCTCACTCACATAACCTTGCGTGGGCATGTCACCACCACAAAGAACATGGGCCATTTTCTTAGCAATCAAAGCATCATGCTCAGAAATAAGTCCTTGTATGAGATAACCTTCAATTGCTGAGTACATGGCCATTTTGCCACCAACACCTGGCACAAGAATTTCTTCGCGCGGTGTGGGCATTTGATAATCAGGAGCCATAGCCAAAACATCTTGCTTAGCATCATAGAGTAAACGAGCACGACTAAGCGATACATTCGTACGTTTTTGACCTGGCAGATAGCCAAAGGAAATACCTTCCATGGCACTTGTTGCGACTTTGGCAAAACCAATCATTTCAAAGGTTTTTTGAATCTTAGGAAAAGGGCCTCCATCTGACTTTCCCTGCCAACCTTGAGTGCCTTTTTCTAAAAGATTTGCTTCGCTATTGAGCAATAGGTTTTTACCACCACCGCCACCAGGAATGAGACCAGCGCCAAATTCAACAAGACCAATATAAGTCTCGCAATGGGCACGTACAGCATCACAACCCATAACAACTTCACAACCACCTCCAAGAGCCATGCCCGCAGGTGCCGCTACAACAGGTTTTTTGGAATAGCGTAATCGCATACACACATCTTGAAACCCTTTAACCATGGCCGCAATACCATCCCAATTTTGTTGTTGCGATTCCATCCATAAGAGCATGAGATTGGCTCCCACAGAAAAGTGTGGGGCATCGTTAGAAATAACAATGCCTTTGTACTGATCATCACTTTCAACAAGATCAATAGCCGCGTTAAGCATGGCACCAATATCGTTATCAATGGCGTTCATTTTTGAATGAAACTCAACGTTCACAACACCATCACCTAAATCAATAATAGAAGCACCATCATTTGATTTAATGACTTTATCCTGCGCTTTTAATGATTTGATGACAAGTGATGTTGGCCTGACATTGACAGCCTGATAAGACTTTGATGCGACATCAAAGAAATAACGCACGCCTTTTGCTTCTTTATAATAAACGCCCTCTCCATCCGTTAAAACAGAATTAATGATTGCAGGAACAGCCATGCCTTCTTGCTCAAGCCGCGCAGCAAACTCTTGAACACCAATGGCATCGAGCATTTCAAAGGGACCTAAATCCCAATTAAAACCCCATTTCATGGCATTATCAATGTTCACAATATCATCAGCAATTTCTGGAATGCGGTTGGCAGAATAAACCAGGGCATCACGTGTTGTCACCCAAGCAAATTTACCTGCTTCATCTTCCGCGTTCACCATAACCTTAATACGCTCACCGACATCTTCTGTATTTTTTGCCATGCCGAGAGAATCGTACCGGACTTTTTCTTGAGGTGTGTATTCAAGTGTCTTTAAATCGATTGAGTAAATGGACTTTTTACCTTCTGGATCTTTTGTTTTTTTGTAAAAACCTTGTCCAGATTTTTGTCCCAACCACTTGTTGTCGATTAGTTTTGTAACCACTTCTGGCAGTTTAAGTTTTGCACGACCTTCATCATCAGGCAACATGTCATAGTTGTTATTTGCTACATGTGCGAGTGTATCAAGACCAATGAGATCACCTGTTCTAAACGTAGCCGAGCTTGGTTTACCCGTAGCCGGTCCTGTAATTTTATCAACAGCTTCAACACTGAGACCTTTTTCAATGGCATGATGCATGATAGCCATAAAACCATAAATCCCAATACGATTGGCTATAAAACTCGCTGTATCTTTGGCATAAACAACACCTTTACCCAATGTGTTTTCCAAAAAGTCAGCCATGAAACTCACGACCTCTTGGTTTGTTTTATCACAAGAGATAATCTCGCAAAGCTTCATATAGCGCACAGGATTAAAAAAGTGTGTGATGAGAAAATTCTTAACAAAGTCATCACTACGCCCTTCAATCATGTCAGCAAGTTTAATACCGGATGTATTAGATGAAATGATAGCACCTTTTTTCATGTGTTTTTCAACATTCGCAAACACTTTTTGCTTAATATCCAGACGCTCCACAACAACTTCGACAACCCAATCACACTCACTTAATTTTGCTATATCATCTTCAAAATTACCTGGGGTGATCAGTTTAAGAACTCTCTTTTCAAAAACAAGAGATGGTTTTTGTTTGGGCAAGACATTATTGATAGCATTTAACGCAAACTTGTTGCGAAATTGCGGTGAGTCTTGTTTAAGCCCTGCCTTTTTGTCATCATCTGAATATTCTGGAGGCACTATATCAAGAAGTAATGATGGAATGCCTGCGTTGGCTAAATGCGCTGCAATAGCAGCCCCCATAACGCCTGAGCCTAAAACAGCTACTTTATTAATTTTCATAATTTCTCCTAAATCAATCCTAGCTTCTCTAGGAATTGAAGATTGAAAACGACACAATTGAAAATTGATAATTTATTTTTTCACTTTTCAATTTTCATTTTTCAATTTTCAATTATCTACTCATAAAAGCTCTTAAAGCCTCTCAATAATCATAGCAGCCCCTTGGCCACCACCAACACACATGGTTTCTAAACCATACTTTTTATCAAGCGTGTGTAAGCCATGAACGAGCGTTGCCATGATACGACCACCTGTAGCACCTAAAGGATGACCAAGAGCAATAGCACCACCATGGGGGTTCACTTTACCTATATCAGCTTTGAGTTCCTTGATCACAGACAGAGCTTGTGCCGCAAAGGCTTCATTCAATTCCAAAATATCAAGCTGATCAATAGTCATGCCTGTTTGTTTCAAAACTTTTTGAACAGCCGGCACAGGACCAATGCCCATAATTTCAGGAGGACAACCAGCAGCGGCCATACCAACAATTCTCGCTAAAGGTTTTAAACCAAGTTCTTTTGCTTTATCAGCAGACATGAGCAGAGTTGCTGAAGCACCATCTGTTAAGGGACTAGAGTTAGCTGCTGTTACAGAACCACCTGCCTTAAAAACAGGTTTTAATGTGGCCATTTTTTCCATGGTAGAACCTTCACGAGGACCTTGGTCTGTTTCTATAGTCGTTGTGCTGCCATCCCTTCCATAGGCTGTAACAGGAACGATTTCTTTTGAGAAGAGCCCATCTTTCATAGCTTTGATTGCTTTATCGTGTGAATTCAATGCAAATTGATCTTGCTCTTCACGAGAGATACTATATTTGTCAGCAAGATTTTCAGCTGTTATTCCCATGGACACATAAGCCTGAGGAGCGCCTTCTTGCATGAGTTTAGGATTTAAGCTGGGATTATAACCACCCATAGGGACATGTGTCATAGACTCAACGCCCGCAGATAAATAAATATCTCCTTGGCCGGCCATAATAGCATTAGCGCCCATCATTATGGTAACCAATGAGGAGGAACAAAAATTATTAACTGTGGCTGCAGGAACAGAAATAGGAAGTCCTGACAAAAAGACAATATTACGAGCTACATTCATTCCTTGCTCACCTTCAGGCATGGCACAACCCAAATAAAGATACGCAATCTCTTCGGGATTAAGCTCAGGTGTTTTTGCCAAACATCCTTTGATAACATCACTCGCTAAATCATCAGCTCGTGTATAAACAAAGTTGCCTTTATGGGCACGGCCCATAGGTGAACGAACAGCACTCACAATAACGACTTCTCTCATAACTATCCTTTCTTTTACAAAGCCAATATGAGCTCAGACAGATTGTTCTGAGTTCACAGGGTAAAAAATGAAATAAACGTCAGATTATCTTGGACTTAACAAAGCACAAAATTCAGGATGATGCAACGCATAAGAGCAAAAAAATGAATGACCGCTCATTCAATATCTGTTTTGTAACCTTTAGAAAACATTAGACTTTTATACGAGTTCACTGTATGCTGTTAGACACGTTATACACGGGCTCATTGTCCCGCATCTGACGAGCGACGAGCGACGAGAGACGTGCGACATGTGACGAATCATGACCCTATTATTAATTTACCTATTTCTCGCCCTATTTGTTTCTTTTCTTTGCTCTTTACTGGAATCTGTCATTCTTTCCATCACCCCTTCACATATCAACTTGCTCATCAAAGAAAAAAAACGAGGCGGTAAAACGCTCAAGACATTAAAGGAAAAAATTGATAGACCGTTATCAGCCGTCCTCACATTGAATACGATTGCCAATACCATGGGCGCGGCTGGTGTGGGTGCTCAAGTTCTGAAACTCTATGGAAGCTCCTGGGTGGCCATTGCTAGCGGTTTACTCACTTTTGGTATCTTGGTTTTTTCAGAAATCATTCCCAAAAATTTGGGTGCTGCTTATTGGAAAAAATTAGCACTCCCCTGTGCACTCATTATCAAATATCTTATATACTTCACCTACCCTTTTGTAATTCTTTTTGAGCTAATTGCAGCATCCATTATTCCCAAGCACAAAAGAAAAGAAACCATGTCACGAGAAGAAATGATTGTGGCGGCGGAAACAGGTTTGGAAGAAGGCGTATTGGTTGATAAAGAATCTCGCATTATCAAGAATCTTCTGGGACTAAATATTATTTTAGTAAAGGATGTGATGACACCCAGATCGGTCATGTTTGCTCTGCAAAAAGACTCCACGGTGTATGATGTACTCAATAAATATTCTATCAAGATTTTTTCTCGCATTCCTGTTTATGGCGAAAATATTGATGATATTATAGGTAAAGTCCTTCGTTTTAAAATCATCAACGCGTCTTCAGAAGATGAAGAACATACAAAAATTGGTGATCTCATTAAGCCCGTACACTCGGTTAATGAAAATCTTTCTGTTGCCAATGTCCTGGATGAGTTTATAAAAAAACAAGAACATTTATTTATGGTCACCAATGAGCTTGGTGATATTGCAGGCCTCATCACATTGGAAGATGCTATAGAAACGCTGTTAGGAGTTGAAATTGTAGATGAATTTGATTCTGTTGAAGACATGAGAAAATATGCCCTAGAGCAATGGGAACGGCGTCAACAAACCAAAGACAGCCACTATCTTTCTAAAATAAACAAAGAAATAGATGATGATTCTGTGACGTGACTTTGTTGGGTTATCAAAGTATTATTCTATCAAAATGTAATATGTGTCATCTGTTACGTGAAAGATCATAAACTAGAGACAAATTATTTATGTTAAAAGAAGGACAAAAAGCCCCTGCCTTTTAAGCTCAAAAACCAAGAAGGCAAAACCATCAAATCATCAGACCTCAAAGGTAAGAATATTGTATTGTATTATTATCCCAAAGACCTCACGCCTGGCTGCACTATTGAGGCCTGTGATTTTAACGAAAATCTCGCGCGCATCAAGAAAAAGAACACTGTTGTTTTGGGTGTGAGCTTTTTCATGGGCAAAGAGTTTTTCGGTATTGTACGCTCAACATTTATTATTGATAAACAAGGTAAGATAAAGAAAATCTTTTCTCCTGTTAAGGTGAAGGGACATGTGGATGAGGTTATCAAAGAACTTTAGTTCTTTGAATTGAAAAATGATAAATACATAAATGAAAAATGAAAAATGTTATTCAACCAATTTCAATTTTTCTGCTAACCAGTATTTTATGAGGGCTTGTCTGGTTAAGCCTATTTGATCAGCTTTGGCATCAAGTTTTTGAAGCATGCTTGCCGGTAAATCAACATTGATACGTTTACTTTCAAGATCAAGAAACTCAGTTATATCATTATCTTCAAAATATTTATCAAATTCTTTGGCTGTTTTAGGTTTGCGCGATGGCTTCTTCATATAATTGCCTTTCCTGTTTTCGAGATCGCCGACAACTTATTAGTCTAATCCTTTGACCTCGCATCGTATAAATACACGTATAAGTATGTTCTCTTACTTGCCCAATAATCGCATAGCGAATTTCATCGAGACCTTTTGCTAAGAACGCAACATGGGAATTATCCCAAATCTTTTGAGCTTCATAGAAATCAATTCCATGCTTAACTCGGTTCAACCGGCTCTTTCGTTCGTCAAACTCATAAACTCTTTTACCATACATATTATATACTATTTTTATATATTATTTCAACCGTTTTTACTTTTAGATAATTTCATTTTCGCGCGAATTTCTATCTCATTTATTCTTTCATGCAACGACTGTGCCAATATAGAAAACATGAAATATCATGGGGTTAGATTTTAGGAGTCTCACAAAAGTCTCAAGCTGGGACTGGGATTGGGACTGAAAGTAATATTATTTCATTTCTGCCATAATACCTTTTTTTATCCACATTCGTATAAGCGTTGAAAGGCCCATATCTTTTCTTAAAGCGAGTTTCTGTGCTAATGAATATTGTTCATCATCAAGCCGAATAGCGATTAAATGTTTCTTACGCGCTCTTTCTCTTATTTGTTTTGCTTTTTTGGGATCCAATAAAAACTCTTCTGAGTTGACGGGTTCAAATTCGGATATATGATCAGAAAAATCATTCTTTTCCCAATAGTCGTGTTCTTTCTTATCGTTTATTTTTTCTTTTTTTCTTTTCATCATTTTATCTCTTATATAAACGTTTTTCTTTAACAGTCATGTCTCTGGCTGTAATAACTCTAATTGTTGACCTTCCCTTTTTCATAAACACGACAAACAAATATCTTCCAGACAATGTTTTGCCTAAAGCGACATAGCGATCATTTTTTGATCTAAATATTTTTATCTTCCCAACAAAAACTTCTTCAGCTTCGTCAGGTTCTACTTGATGCCGTGCTATGTGATCTATATTCCCTTGGTTCCAATCAAATCGTTTAATTTTCAAAACAGCCCCTTTAAAGAGCTAATTATATTGTATAACATTGTTATACACATATCAAGCCTGTAATAGTTAGTGATAATAATTGGTTATGCAACGACTGTGCCAATGTTGAAACTACGAAAATTCAAGGAGTTAGGCTCTTTGAGTCTCACAAAAATCTCAACCTGGGACTGGGATTGGGACTGAAACGCCTCTTTTTATGGAATACAAATAACCTATAACCTGTTGTTTTATTGTGTTTTTTTTGATATTGCTATTATTTTCACCTTGTGGTATTATTATTCTATAAATAGGTAATACCATGATATTTAGTTTCAAACTCAATCCTACCCTTTTTGAAAAGCTTCAAAAGTGCGCCCAAGAATCTGGTGAATCAAAGGGTACTCTTATCAGAAATGCTTTAGAGGATTATCTAGAGAAGAATAAAGATTTTAAAACACGCATCAAAAATCTAACAAATAAATTAATAAAACCTAACCAAAACAAAAAACCAAATTGGGATTCTATTCATAAATACACTCGCATTGAAACAGATGAAACGCCTGAAGAAGAAGTTCTTCGCACACGAAGAAGGGGTTTATGAAAAAAGTCTTTATTGATTCAGACGTTTTCACACGTGATCTACGATATAAACGCGACGAAAAGGCTATAATTAACTCAGACTTTCTTCAAAAAGTTAAATCAGGCAAAATCAAAGCTTACACATCAATATTTAATGTCCTAGAAGTTTGTGGTATCCTTTCCTATAATTTACCAGAAGAAGAGCTCTTAAAACTCTACAGTGAATTTTGTGCGTATTTTGGTGTTAAAGTTTTATTTCCTGCTGATAGTGTTGGCAATTTGGATTATGACATTGCAAGCATCATGAAACAAATGATGAGCAAACAATCACTCGGGGACTCTCAAATATCTTATGTTATTAATCGCTTTCAGAATGAATTGTCATGTGTCGTTTCATGGAACGCTAAGCATTTTAAAGAAAAACTCACCCTTCCCTGTTACACACCTGAGAATTATTTTAACGACAGACGCCGTTAGACCCTAAACTTGTCGAAGGACTAGACGACAAACGATAGACGCGAAATTCAACCTTCAATTCCCCCCATTATCTCCACCCAATCCATACACCGCATAATAAGACTATTTGTTTCTAAGTGGCGGTTCCAGGGGCGATCGTGAAGGAATACTGGTAGGTTCATTTCTGTTGAAAGGAAATTGGCCATTGTGGCTGAATCTTCAATGGCAAAAGAAAATTTCTGTTTCGCTAATTCTTCTAACGTCATGCCTTCATGCCCATATTGATCACAATCAAAACGAGCGTATTTATCTACAAAGGCTAATGAATCATAAGGCACCTTATAATCATTGAGCCACTTAATAGAGGCTGCTTTTGTTGATGGCGGACGCCCTGTCATAATAGCAATTTCATACCCTTTGTCTTTAAGTAATTTTACGGCATCAAGAGAGCCTTCAATTGGCACCATGTCATATATAATATTAACATCATGAATAAGAGAAATAAGATCTGTGAATTGCTCATCTGTGAGATCAAATGACTTCTGCAAATTAAAATCAGTAATGCTATCAAAATCTCTTTTAATACCATAACGATCTTCTACAATACCCACAATAGCTTCTGCGGTTTTGCACAGAACATCATCAAAATCTATGTATGCTTTTTTCATGAATGAATCATAGGCAATTTTTTTACTATTTGGCAAGTTGGATTCATTTCGATAAAATATTCTGTTCTTTTCAATGCATATATGGCAGAAAATACCAGATATACAGTTTTGTAAAGGAGCCTATTGTGTTTGATTCTAATTTATTTGAATTTGTCTTACGAATTGTTTTAGCCGCTATCCTTGGTGGGGTGATTGGACTTGAGCGCGATATCCATGGTCGTGCTGCAGGACTCAGAACGCATGCACTGGTTTGTATCGGTTCTGCTTTGTTTATGATTTTATCCGAAATGATTGCAACAAGTGGTGATATTTTTCTTCTTCATCAAATGCCACCTGCTGATCCAACACGTATTGCCGCACAAATAGTTACGGGCATTGGTTTTCTGGGAGCGGGTGCTATTTTAAAAGAAGGGGTTAATATTACCGGCCTCACAACAGCCTCCTGTTTATGGGTCGTCGCTGCTATTGGCATGGCAATAGGAAGTGGACAATACAGCATGGGGGCTGTCACCACTATTGTGGCTTTGATTGTGCTCGTCGTTTTTAAATTAATTGATCGTTTGCACAAAACCCAAACCTGGAGAATTTTGACTGTTGCCACAACCTGTGATGTCGATGTCTCAATAATTATGAATGTGGCCAAGGAATATAAGTTAAAAGTCAGTTATTTTGATCAAATTAAGAATTATCATTCCGGTAAAATGGTAGTTAAATTAACCATCCATTTATTTCATAAAGGCATTACCGATAAACTATCACACGCCATCATCAAATCACTTGAAAATACCGGCATCCCCTTGTTCAGTGTCAAATGGGATCATAAAGATATGTCTGTTGAAACAGAGTGAGTTTGTTTTTATTCAATGACTAATCCAAGACGTAAAACTCCAGGCTGCCATTAACAAGTGATTGCACCTTAACAACTGTTGTGTCCACATCATACATAAAGACATTTAAGATTGCCTTACGTGGACGCAGTGTGTTTGTACTCATGATGGCAAATCTTTTTTGATGCTCACAATTATAGATGATTTTACACGTGAAAGCCTAGCTATCAAAGTAGCACGTAGAATTAGATCAATGGATGTCATAGAAGCGCTAGCAGAGCTTTTCTTAACCAAAGGCATTCCTGATCATATTAGATCAGACAACGGTTCAGAATTTACAGCTAAAATCGTTAGAAAATGGCTTTCGGATTTAGGTGTAAAAACACTTTTTATAGAACCAGGCTCACCTTGGGAAAATGGCTATAACGAGTCATTTAATGGAAAACTCAGGGATGAGCTTCTCAATGGAGAAATCTTCTTTACATTAAAAGAAGCAAAGCTCTTGATTGAGAACTGGAGAATACTGTACAACACAAAAAGACCACACAGCTCACTTGGCTATAGACCACCAGCACCGGAGTCTATTCAAGTAAGTGCTTGTGGATTATAATAAGAAAAAACTAACTTAAATTCTGGACCAAAGAATGGGGGCAGCTCATGCCACTGAAATCTGTGAAGATGGTATTGATAATGACTGTGATGGTGAAGATGATCTCTGCCCTGAAGAAGAAGAAGAAGACCCGTCTTCGTCATCAGACGATGACTCCGACGCGGCAGGCGATGACGATGATGATGTAGCTGATGATACAGATGACACATCAGATAGTGCCGATGTTCCTTCAGAACCTACAGAGTCTAGTGCCGATGCTGCTGAATTAGCAGCTACTGGGTGTTCATTAAGAATCTAATTCAACCTGAAGCTCTGGCACTCTGGAACTCGGGAACTTTGGCACCATTCACGATAGACGATAGACGATAGACGTAGTATAATATATATCATGAAAAACATCTTCATTTTCATCCTCACCCTCCTCTTCCTCATAAGCTGCGGATCCAGTTCCTCAACCCCACCCGTAGATGACACACCTGATCCTCCCGCAGATGATGATACGGTAATCACTGCTGACGACATTACAGAAACAACCGTAAGTTTTGATCTTGATGGGTATGAGTTTGATGAGCCAGTAATGACTTATTACATAGAAGACACTGAAGAAAATGAGCTTTCCATTTACATTACAGATGAAACCATTACCTGCTCAGACTTGGTACCTGATAAAGCCGTCAACATCATCAATCTCGTCTTACAAAACGATGAAGCTTTTGGCATGAGTGTATCTTCTGTAAATTCTTTAGGTGCGACAACCAAAATATCTGTAAACAATAATGCCGACATCACGATCCTTTCAAATGAATCTGGCGAAATTAAAGGCACGTTTGAAGCCACGTCTGCAAATGGAGATGTAAATGGGCAATTCGTTGCTGAAGAGTGTCCATAGAAATTAAAAAGAACTTATCCTGCTCTGCTAAAGCTACGCAGGGTTTTGGTTTTGCTGTAATAGATTATGCTAATTACATACAGCAATCATAAGTCACATCATCAACAATGATTATGTCTTCATCGCCTTCACGACATTCTGTCTGACATTGTTGAACAAGTTCATCTACTGAAAGAACCTCTTCTAAAGCATCGGCTTGCACTAATGAAGCCTGCCCTGTTGTAAAGCTGACATAACGGCGCGAAACATTGTACATACTAATAGACGCTTCTGCAAAACCTTCCATATAGTTAATGCTTCTAAGGTGCATGAGATTAACTGTGCCTGACCCACGACACGTGTCACAGTCAAACGAATAGGATCCTGTATTATCGATAGAACGTGTTTTGATACCTGAATAACCACTACCTGAGTAAGAAACGCGAAGGGAAAGTGTCCCTGTAATTTCTGCATCTTCCCATTCCACATCAAACTCATCACCTGACAAAACATCACCATTTTCCATGTTTGTAATTTCAGGAACAGAGAATGATGGGATTGTTGCTGTTGTTTCATTGTCATCTTTATCTGTATAGGTAATATAATAATTACCGCCCTCGATTGTTCTGTCCACTTCCCCTTCATAGTCTTGGGCCAGATTTAAGATTTCAAGATTAGATAAGTAAACAACACCAGCAAGTCCTTCTTCAGCATCTGCATTTACTGTTAAGGTCTCACCTTGTGTGAATTCAATACCCACATCACTATCTTCAGTTTGCATTTGGGCGGCAATTTCTGTTTCATCATCATCGGTATATTCGTAGAGAGTGGCATGAATTTCTAAATCCTCAGCCAGAGTTGTTTTGAGTTCATCGCTATGCACAGCAGCACAGGCTGACATCAGGCTACTATAAACGATAACGATAATTAATATTATGATTGCTTTTGTGTATTTCATATAACCTCCTTGTCGCGCCATAGCTTCAGCATAGGCGGACCATTAATTCTTCGACCTTCATACTTATTATCGTATTTCTAGCCGTGAATGCTGCCCCATAAATGGCGTTTTTGGAGAAATGTTGTATACAGTGTATACATCAAAAGATGCCATTCCAAAAGTGGAACGGGAACTTTAGAATACACCACCGCAGGTGTCGGTGCCGCTGGGAATCAGGTCTTCGAGATCATCGAAGTTTGTGGGGTTGTAAATTGAATAGGCGCTCTGGATTTCAGAGCAAGAAAGATCTTCAATATCTGTAAGGCACTGAGCCAATGCTGTATCATCAGAAGTATATGTCCCTGCCTCAACAGCGAGTTCGAGCTCTTCGAGAGTCAAGGCCGTTCCAGATCCTGTAACCCCAAACTCATCTGTTAAGTTTGTCAAAAGATTAAGACCTGCAAGACATAAAGAATCACTCACATACGAAATACACGCTGTTACCTCATCACAAAGAGCTTCTTTAATATCTGTTACCGCATTATCTGGTTCTGGATCTGGATCCGTTCCTGATGTTCCTTCATCTCCTATATCAACGCCTGCAGATTCTAATATAGATGTTGAATCACCTATAGAAGACACTGTTGATTTATAGACTTCGTAAGTATCATCTGATTTGTGAATAGTGATTGTAATAATATCACCCTCACTCACATCTTTAACAGGGATCGCCACTTGAGCTTCATCAGAATCATAATATCCAAGCGCTTCAAGCCCTTCACTCTCTGTTTCCCCATTAACAGCCACATCAATTGTGGTGTCAACAAGATCATTTTCATCCTCACCAATAATGCCTAAAGAAACATACACCATGGCATTACCACCTTCAGACATCTTGCCCACTGTCACTGTTGATGTAGCGTCTGGACCAGAATTGCCCACTTGTGTCGTGCCAGAGCCACCACAAGAACAACGGTAAAAACTCATGAGAACTAAAATAAGAACTAAAATGGAAAGTCTTCTTTGTGTTAAGGTACGCATAGTTAAGGACTATCAATATCTTGACTAAAATCACAGAAAAAAAAATGCGGCCATCATGATTTTTTGTATACAATGTATACAATATCACCTAAACTTATGACAAACCATAGATAGGAGTTTTTATGCGGCAAATTCAAATCTTAGATTATAGTAACTACCGCGTTTTCTTGAAAGATTGTTATGAAAAGAAAAAACAACAGTTGGGCAAGTATTCTTACCGTCAATTCTCTGATGATATGGGGTTTGCCGCTTCCAATTACTTACACCTTGTTGTCTCAGGTCAAAGAAATCTTTCTGAAGATGCCGTCAATAAAATCCTCACCCGCTTTAAATGGCAAGCCAATGAAAAAAAATTCTTTAAAAATCTAGTTCTCTATAACCAGGCCAAGAAAGATGAGGACAAAAATAAATATCGACAAATATTAGAAAAAATACTTGGTAAAAAAAGAGTTCTCATTGGTTTTGATCAATTCTCTTATTTTAGCAAATGGTACCTTCCCATCTTAAGAGAAATGGTTGCCTTAAAAAACTTTGTCCCCAATCTCAACTGGATCTCAAATAGAATTCAACCCAACATACCAGAAGAAGACATTAAAAATGGGTTAACGGTTTTAGAGCGACTCAAAATGATCCAACGCCATAAAAATAAATGGAAACAATCTGAAGAACACCTCACCACACCTATTCAAATTAACTCCTCTATGGTGCATAATTATCATAGAGAAATGCTCAACCTCTCTTTAAATGCCTTAGAAATGAATCCAGACAAACGCGATATCTCAGCCATGACCATGAGCCTTTCTAAGCAACAGTATGAGTGGCTCAAACAGCGTGTGATTGATTTTCGCGATGAGGTGCAACAAGAGCTCCAGGGCATGCAAGGCGACCACACCCTGGTTGCCCAGCTGAACATACAACTATTTCCTACAACGAAATAAATTCAAACCACAAATGACTCTCTTGTTCCTGAAAATTTTATCAACGAAAAGGGAGAACTAGATCCTCCTTCACCAAAAAAACTTATTAACGACCAGGTACCCAACTTGGCTCTTTTAAAATAACGACGGCACCTTTTGTGCACGGAAGTGCTTGTCCCGTTTGTCCCGTTTGCGGGGTTTGCGGGGGAACATCACCTTTTAACCAACACAATAAGTAATCTTTTAATGATTTATTTCAACTAGTTAAAGCCTTCCTGTTGACCATTCGCTATTTTTCATATAGCATACTTATTATCATTATATGATTATATTATATACTTATGATTAAAACGACTACAGACATAGAAATCACTCAAAAAATCTCATTATTTCAAAAAGATCTCAAAGGCATTTTCACAACAGCG
>JAHJDR010000156.1 GCA_018812345.1 bacterium
AAAAAAAGTTCACGCGGGTCAAAACATAGAACATCTTGACACAGCCCTAAAAGCACTGAAACAAGCACGCGCTGTTTACGATAAAAGCTTGGGTCTTTATCAAGAAGCTGCCACGAATCGTATGACCTCGCCCCTACAAGAAAAATGGGAAACACAAACCCGAACCATACCCCTTATTCATCCTGGCATCACAGATGCCCCTGCAGAAGCTAGCGTAAACATCGATATTCTCTACTCGCCAGAAGGCACCGTTCTCGAGAGACGACTTTCATCTGTTACTATTCGAGGTCAATCCTTAGGCACTGATGGTTTAGGGGTGGTTTATCATAACGAGCCTCTTTATCTGCCCTTAACTATTGACAACATGCCTCTTAGTATAAACATTGAAAGAGAAACACAGCATCCAGAGGGAAAAGAATCTTTTACACTCAGCATTCTCAATACACGAACAATGAAAATTGTGGGAACACACAATTTTACGCCATACAAGAAAGACGAACAGGTAACGAGAGTGCGCCCTGAAATTATTCATGCAGAATACACGACCAATGACCTCTTTGAAATTGACATCACAACTAAAACACATTCAAAATATGGCACTCAGTATTTTGCCACACTAAAGCCAACAGGATTAGCCGCACGCCTTTCCGGCCTTGAACAAACAGAGCCCATACAACGAGATCCCAATACAACAACAGTATCTTTTGTTGTTCCCCAAATAGGAACACTCACCTATGAGCTTACAGGACTAACAACGGCCCAGATAAAAGCGGAGCGTTTGGCCCCAGAGTTTTTATGGGCTATTGAAGAAAATAGTGGCACTCTAATGCTCACTATAATGGATGTTGAAGACAACCTTGATACATTAAACTTTCCTGTTACAAATGTTGGCACATCAGACAACGGCCCTTTCTGTCTTTCTCCTGACCACCTAGATGTTTTTACCACACAAATGGCTCTCCATGGCATAGAAATTCCCATACCAGATCACCAAAAACAGCTCCGTATTGATGTCGCTGACGCAGAATTCCCCGTATTCTCTCTTGTAAATCTCACAGCAGGACTCGCAACAAAGAGCAACATTATTATTCCTGACGCAGCTAAAGCGGCCCTCAAAGAAGCTGCAGCTCCAGCTGATGTTTTAGCGGCTCCCTCTCCAGACGCTGTCTCAGAGACGACGCAACCGCAACTTTTACGAAACCTCGCCACACGAGAAAACCTACAATTTGATCCTCATGAAAAATTTGTTACGGGCGAACGCACGATTCACGAACTCATAAACGCCCTAAAAGAAACCCCCATCACACTATCAGAGGCCTACCCCTACTGGTATGAAATACGTGCTGTGGACAGTGGCATTGTCCTGCGCATTCCCTTTCAGTGGCATCCCAGTGATGCAAAAAAAAATGTACTTTCCCTTGATTATGGACGCCCTATTCAAGCTTACGTTTATGGTGATGCGCCAGAAAATGCGATTAGTTTAACAGATGATCGCTACCGCATTACTCAAACAGAAAACGGCGCATGGAATATTAAATTCCTCGACGTTAGTGGCGGGGTGGAATTTGATCTCCTCACAACAAATCAGGGATGGTTTCGTTCTGCCGCTAATTTGAAAGACGATCAAGGGAATATTGCTGCAGGCAATGATAGAAGCACACTTTTAAAAGTGGCTGATCATCACAATCAAAAACACGTTGCCAAAATTGCACAAGTAGATTTTGATAATCTTCCAAGGTTAATTTTTTCTTCTCGAAAACAAAGCACAAGAACACGAACGGGGCTAAACGATTTTCGCTATTATAATCCTGATGGCTCTTGGATTGAGTTGTCTGGGATTAACGTTGTGGGTTCCTTTGAAAGCTTTAGCTTTCCGAGCCTGATTACAGCCAATATAGGGACCCCACCGTCAACAACGCCTGTAGAAACAATAACACTCACACCGCCCCTATACAAAGAAGGATTAGGCCGACATACTTTTTGCCTCATGGAGCAATTGCCTAATGGTGAAACGGGTCGCACTTTTTATTGGCGACCTTTTGAAGCGCCTTTCTTTATTGAAGCCACAGAAATTGACACAACAGAAGCTGATTTTGATGACCTGGTTGCCCTACTTCCAGCACAAAACATTTTCACAACACAAGCCAGACAAACTAATAAACATGTTACTTCTGAAGTAGACCATCGCATAAAACAAATTGCCCAACACTTAAGAGAGTACGGTTATCCTGAAGACACACAAATTAAAAGCGCTAAAACAGCAACACCAGAGCTTTTGCGTGAGCGCTTTGATGCCCTACATGATCAAATCTGGGTACCTGACAAAGAATCACTTGTTACAGAAACGCTCACAGGTGGAGACCGCATCACTCTTCGTTTTTTAAGTCGTCAAGCCATCATTGAAATCCCTATGATCATGGATGAAGACTCTGGACAGTATAAAGCAGATGCGTCTCGCACAGTACTCATGCTTCTGAAAGAACTGGAAAACAATGATTCTTATTTACGATTGAACCTTAGTATTAATAATGATGAAACAGCACTACGCCGGTCTAACGGAAACACACTCACACAACTCACAACAAGCATTGGAGAACAATCTTTTAGCATGGATTTAGTGAGCTGTTTTTTCAAAACAACATTTAATCGTGATGCCTTTGGTTTTCGTTCGGCACTTCCTGTACAACGAGCTGGAAAAGCAAAAGTCACAAACACAGAAGTTAAAGCAACTATGGGCCTCTGGCTATCATTCAATGGCCTCGACAAGGATGCAGAAATTATAAAACAACCCAACAATCAACCCGTAGAGACACCTTCTGGCTCACTTGCTTTACATGTGGGAGAAAAAAGCATTGCTGACACTACCTTTCGTTTTCAGGGAATAGACCTTGTTCATTCAGGCCCTGATGAAGGCAAAGCCTATACAAGGCTCACGGAAACAGGAGGGCAAACAAGACAGCTTGAAGTTTCTAGAGCGGCAAACAATACCTCTGCCTTATATGTTCATGGGCTTGGTCAGCAAACAGCAAAACCTTCGATGATTGTGGCGAGCAACAGCGGAGAAACCTGTCTTATTCCACCTTCTCCTGATACAGCGCGTTTTGTTTTTGTACAAGAGCTACAACAATTTAAAACACTCAATCAACAACTGCAGCCCTATGCCAATAAAGTAAAATCATCGGCGGGCATAATTGTAGAAGAAGAAACTAATGACAAAATTATTTTTTCCGTAACTTTTTTGCCAGGCAGGAACCAAAGTAGCAACCACTATAAGGAAGCTCTTGATAAAGGTGTGTTTCGTAAAGTTGCTTGTCATCTTCACTATGACAAAAATACAGGGAAAATATCTCCAGAACCTGGCGCTCGCATTCGCATACAACCTAAACCAGGAGACCCCATAGAGTGGCTAGATGCCTCTGTTGAAACTGTTTTAGATCATAATAATAATCTGAGAATTTATTTTAAAGGAAACAAGGGCTACTCATGGATTGAGTTTGATAATTTTGACAAACTCATTAGCGCTGATGCCTGCAAGCAAAAACAAGTAAAACCAACTCAGGGCATGTATGGTTTTGCCCAACACGGAAAACCTTTTCTCATGCCTGGAGACACAGGTTTTTTGAGTATATTCTTTGGCATGCATACATATGCAAATGACCGTAACACACATGAGAAAATTGAAGCCATTTACCAAGATTTTTTTACACACATTCTTAATACAACAGGCAAGGCCTTAAAAAAAGAGCTCATAAAATCCAAACAAACGTTCGCCTCTTTTGAACTCTTTGCCAGTGCTGTTGCCTTTTGTGGTGTAAGCAGAACAGAACCGCGCTTTGAAGCGGCCTTTAATACCATGGTAAAAACGGTTAAGGCACTCAAAGGAGAAATAGAAACACCTACACCTAGCGCTCCAAAACCTCATTCAAAAGCAAGCACAGATACACCAACACCTTCAAGCACAGCATCTCCTTGGCAGTCACGAATCATGCCGGTTAGAAGACCTGCTCTTGATCAGACACGCAGAGCACCGCTAAAACCTCAGACACGTCGGACAAACCTGACACCTCAGACACGTCGTGTAAGACCTATAAGTCCTATAGGACCCATAAGACGCGTTAACAAACCAACAACCCTGGCTGGTCTCAATTTTTTTGCGCAACCACTCGCCACTATGTCGTCGCCCATAATGCTCTTCAGGCCGATATAATATTTTCAAATCATTGCTTTTTGCTTTGTCTTTATGCAATAGAAAATAAAATTTTGGAGGAATTATGAAATACACACACATACTTATTATTGCTTTACTCACACTCACAATAGGTTGTTCACAGGCCATGACAAAC
>JAHJDR010000157.1 GCA_018812345.1 bacterium
TCTAGTACAGCATAAGAAACTTTATGCTTTTTCAAAAAATTTGCCAATGTTTCGCCTAAAGGACCAAAACCACAAATGATCACATGATCTTTAAGTTTGCGTGTTAAGGGTGATGTAAACTTTTTGTCATTAGTGGCTAGTTTGGTGAACTTTTTGGTTTTAAGAAGTTGCTCGTTAATATAGGCCGCTACTTTGTGTGCATTGAGAATGAGGAAAGGCGTGATCATCATGTTAAACACAGCTGTCGCAATAATGAGATCATGCAAATAAGAACCGATGACACCAGCCTGAAAACCATGGTGCGCAATGAGAAAGGAAAACTCTCCAATTTGAGCAAGTGCCAAACCTGTGACAATGCCAATACGCAAAGGAAACTTGGTTAATAAACTAATGAGCACAATAATAAGAAGCTTCAATGTGGGGATCAGGAGTAAAACCAAGAAAATAATGGGAAGGTTATCACGAACAAAACTGAGATTAAGTAACATGCCAATGGAAACAAAGAATAAACTATTAAAACAGTAACGAAAGGGGGCTACTTCTGACAGGGCTTGGTGTTTATAATCTGTAGAACCAATCAATATACCACCTACAAAAGCGCCTAAGGCAAACGAGAGACCCATATGGGCTGTGAGCCAACTCGTGCCCAGACCAATAATTAGCACGGCAATGACAAAAAGTTGTCGTTGTCCTAATTGCGTAATGTGGCGCATGAGTTGCTTGATAATCATTCGACCAAAAACAACAATGGCTGTGAGAATGAGAACAGCTGTGGCTTTAGCTGAAACCGTATATAATAATGTGTGCTCCGCAGTTGTTTGATCAAAGGCTACAAGTGGCAGCAAAACAATCATGGGAATGAAAGCTAGGTCTTGGACAATAAGAATGGTTGTTGTGAGTTTGCCAGACAGGGAATCCAGCATACGTTGATCATGTAAGATGCTCATGACAATGGCCGAACTGGATAGCGCAATCACGCAACCAAAATACAGACTACGATTGATGGGCCAGCCGAGAAGAAAACCAATGAGCCATCCAAAAGCGCATGTAAGCAAAACCTGTGTGATGGAAACTATAAGAGCTCGTTTTCTGATAAACGCAAAGCTATCTAATGAAAATTCTAACCCCACAGTAAAAAGCAAAAGAGCCAAACCTAATTCAGCCAAAACATCAACGTGTGCGGTTTCTGTAATGAGCCCAATTCCATGTGATCCAATGAGGGCACCTGTAATGAGAAAGCCTACGACCATAGGCATGTGAATCCGTTTAAGAAGCAAGACAACAGGAATGGAAACAGCAAAGATGATGAGGATATCCTTTAAAAGCAATGGGGTCATAGGTCTTTCACTGATACCTTGTAACTGTTTGATATTCAAGCTTAATCGGTTATCGGTTATGGGTTGTCGGTTATCGGTTATTGTTATTAAGATGCACTCTGATCTTGTCATCTTGTTTGTTTCTCGTTAGTAACACCGCTTCCATAGGTCTATACGACCTATACGACTTATAAGACTTATTTAAAGAAGGAATGATTATGAAAATTGGCATAGACATTGGGGCACTTTATTTAAAAGCTGTGAAGGTTGATGAAAACAATAAAGGTGTGAAAATCTATTACAAACACCACAAGGGAAATCCCCAGCAATTTATGGGAGAGCTTCTTCACGAAATGGCTGTTCAAAAAGATGACGTGATAGGTTTTACAGGTGCTAATGCTGAAAAACTATTTAGTTGTATTCAGGGCGAACCTTTGGATACTACTTTTTGCCAAATCCAAGCTGTGCACACACTTTATCCAGAAGCACAGTTCATTATTGATATTGGTGGTGTGTCTTCTACGTTGATTCAGTTGGGTGAAAGGGGAAAATTTCAAGGTTATGC
The DNA here is from genome assembly GCA_018812345.1 of bacterium. Lineage (GTDB taxonomy): Bacteria > UBA10199 > UBA10199 > UBA10199 > JADGCS01 > JAHJDR01. Next base: position 1,882 of record JAHJDR010000157.1, read on the forward strand.
AACCAATTCACTGTGTGCTGCTGGGACAGGTTCTTTCCTTGATGAACAAGCGCAACGCTTAGGTGTTTCTTATGAAGATACAAAAACATTTAACCATGTTGAGAATCCACCAACGATTGCGACACGCTGTTCTGTGTTTGCCAAAAGTGATCTTATTCATCGACAACAAGAAGGGTGTTCTGAACAAGAAATGTGGTCAGGACTTTGTCGTGGTATGACACGAACTCTTTTTGGGACGTTGTTACATGGTCGCCCCCTCAGTGGCAAAACAGCCGTGATTGGTGGTGTGGCACTCAATAAAGAAGTTATTCGTTGGATAAAAGCTGTTTATAAAGATTTAATTATTGTTCCCGGTATGCCGCAATTCATGGCTGCTTTTGGTGCCGCTTTAAATGCTAATATTCCAGCTAAACAAGTCATGATGCTAAATTTTGACGATGAAACGGGTCAAGACAAAGAATTTGCACGTTTCCCCTGGCCTTTATCGTTGGCAAAATCAGATTATCCTTCTTTTGAAACTAAAGAAAACTATACAGATGATGATGACAATGAAGTGCGCATTACCCTGTGGCCAGAAGTAAGTGAAATCAAAGGTTATGTGGGTATAGATATTGGCTCAACAAGCACTAAGCTTGTTTTCATGGATGAAGATAACAATGTTTTGTTGGATGTGTATCGTAAAACACTCGGTAATCCTATTGGAGCCACGAAACTTCTTTTCAAAGCTTTACGTATTCTTGCCGAAAATAAAAAAGTAACTTTTAAAATTCTTGGTACGGGCACAACAGGCAGTGGTCGCAAAATAGTTGGTAAACTCATAGGGGCGGATGCGATTATTAATGAAATTTCAGCGCATGTGGCTGGTGCTGTTAAAACAGATCCCACGATTGATACTGTTTTTGAAATTGGGGGACAAGATTCTAAATACATGCATCTTGTTGATGGGCACATTCGTGATGCCAATATGAATTATGTTTGTGCTGCCGGAACAGGTTCTTTTGTTGAGGAACAAGCCAATAAGCTTGGTTATAAAATTCATGAAGCAGGTCCAAAAGTGTTAGGAGTGAAACCGCCAAGAGCTACTGATCGGTGTACTGTTTTTATGGAACAGGACATGTCCAAACTCATTCAAAATGGCGCGTCACCTGAAGAGGCCTTTGCGGCTGTGATGGTCTCTGTCACAAAAAATTATCTTAATAAAGTTGTAGGTAATCGTTATTACAGTCGGGATAAAATCTTTTTTCAAGGGGCTACAGCAAGAAATCCTGCTTTAGTAGCCGCTTTTGAACGTCTGCTAGATGTGAAAATAGTTGTTTCCCCTTATTGTCATGTAATGGGCTCTTATGGTGTAGCCTTGCTGACGAAAGAACTGATGGAAGCTAATCAAAAGGAAACATCCTTTTTGGGTCTTGATCTCGAAAAGAGAAATATTAGCTTAAGAAAAGAAAAATGTGAACTGTGTCAAAATGATTGTGCCATCACTTATGCTGACATTGATGGTTTATCTAAGAGTCCTTCGTGGGGATACATGTGCGGACGTGATCCTGATGACAATAAAGTAAAAGTCACTACAAATTATAAACTCATGCGTAAACGAGAACGTATGTGGCGTGAAGCAGGTCAGGGTGTTTTGGTTCCTGAAAATGCACGTGTAATTGGATTGCCACAAGCATTGGCAAATTATACCTATTACCCTATGTGGCAACGCTTCTTTAATGAATTGGGTTTTCAGGTTCAATTATCTGGAGCCACAACTGATGAGATTCGTGATTTGGGAACAGCCATGAGTGGCGCTGATTTTTGTTTTCCGGCCAAAGTATTTATTGGGCACATGGCGCACTTATCCGCCCATGAAGGTGTTGATTATATTTTCGCACCACAAATGACGCATGCTCAAGATAATGAAAACACCACATCATCTGTGTTTTGCCCTTATGTTCAAGGGGGAGCGGCTTATTCAAAAACAGCTTTTAAACTTAATGCTATCGAAACAAATCAAATTTTAACACCTGTTGTGGATATGCGTCTGGATCCTATGAGTGTGGCCAAACGCATTTCTAAGGTTATTTCTAAACCTTTGGGTAAGAGTACCTATGAAATTCACAAAGCTTGGGTTGTGGCTCTAAAAGTACAAGAAAATTTCATTGAAGCTTGTTATGTAGAAGGGGATAAAGTTCTCGCAGAAGCAAAAGAAAAAAATGAAAAACTCTTAGTGCTCATTGGTAGACCCTATAATAACTTTGATAAAGGCTTGAATTTGGGCATTCCACAAAAGCTTTCTGAAAAAGGGCGTTTGGTGATTCCCATGGATTTCATACGTCCTGATCTTACTCGGCTTAAATCCAAATACCGCAATACTTATTGGAGTTATGGTCAAAAGATACTCGCTATCTTAGAAGAAGTGAGCTGCAATGAACTTTTGGATGCTGTGTATTTAACAAACTTTAGCTGCGGTCCGGATAGTTTTATCTTAAGTTATGCAGAAGAAATAATGGGTAACCGTCCTTTCTTAGCGTTGGAACTTGATGAACATGGTGCTGATGCGGGTTACATGACACGCATTGAAGCCTTTTTTGATGTTTTGGAAAAACCACGCTCCACACCGATAGAGCGAAAGGATTATGTGGAACCCAAAGATGATTTCAGAGATCGCGTTTTATGGATTCCTAACATGCATCCTTATGGGACAGATCTCATGGCAGCTGCTTTAAGGTCTAGTGGTTATGATGCCCGCTGTTTGCCACAATCCACTGAAGACACTTTTGAGCTCGGGCGTTCTAAAACCCGTGGCTCAGAATGTTTGCCCACATCACTTACGATTGGGCGTTTGCTTAAAACATTACAAACCACTGATGTGAACGGAAAGAAACAGGCCTTTTTCATGCCGACAGCACAGGGGCCTTGTCGTTTTGGACAGTATGCTACTTTGCATCGTCAAATTTTAGATAAAGAAGGTTTTGAAGATGTGAGTATTTTATCCCCAACAAGCTTTAATGGGTATCAAGGTCTTGATGAACCCATTCGGCGTACAATTTGGAAAGCCATGGTTGCTGCTGATGTTATTCAGAAGTCAGTTTGTAAAGTGAGACCTTATGAAGTGACTAAAGGTGAAACAGATAAAGTGGCAGCAGAACATGCCACTGATTTAGCCAA
>JAHJDR010000024.1 GCA_018812345.1 bacterium
TATTTTTCTAAAAATATATTTTCCAAGCCCTTTTCCTTGATACTGCTGTAACAATTGAATATCTTCTATATACCAATAGTTTTTCTTTAAATAATAAGAATAAAAACCAATTCTTTTGCCTTCATATTCTAATATTTTTGATTTTGTAAAATTAAATTTTCTCTCAAAGATATTTTTATCCCATTCTAATAAATTTAATTTAAAATAGGGTTCCATATTTTCTTTAGATAGAGAATAACAAAACTCATAATCTGCTTGAACACACTTTCTTTCATTTACAGCATTTAGTTGCATATTTTTTGTTTCAATTTTCATGAAAAAAAGCCTTCTCTATTCTTCTTTCCATCACGTACAGAGATATAAAACAATCTATTCCATGCTGCTTTAAAAGTGCAGGAATAGAGCTTTTGGGCTGAACATTTACCATCTCTAATTTATCTTGAATTGGAGATTTGCTCCTAAAATAATTTATGATCTGACGCATTATTTTTTGTTGATCTGCATGTGGAGCAATACCTATTTGCGCAATTCTACGAAGCACTGGTTGATATATTGCATAACCAACAATTTCTTCACCATCTTTAATTACTATAGAAATTGTTGATGATTGGACCGCGTGTAAAGCTTCCCAGGAGTTTTGCCAAGTAGGTGTAAAATCTAATAAGTTAGCGTGATTGGCATAAACTTCATCTAATGTACATTCAGAAATCGAAAATTCCGAGATGTTCTCTATATCAATACATGGATATGGTTCTGTTCTAAAAGTATCCACTTTATCTACTACTTTAAAACCTTTTTTTCTATACAAACTAAGAGCAACATTATTTTCACAAAAAACTTCTAAAATATATTTTGATACTCCTTCTCTTAATAACAGTTTATCTAAATATTCTGATAACAAATTCGAAACACCTCTGCCTCTAAATTCTGGAATGACAGCTGTCCCAGCATCATAACCAACTAACTCTGCATTTGTTGTGCGTAATCCAGTAAGCCAAAAACCTATTAATCTATCACTATCAAAGGCACCTACTGATAACTGAGGAGAATAAGAATCTTGTGCTAATCTAATTTTTAATTCTTCTTCTGATGCCTGCAAAGGCACATCATAATCTGAAAAAGCTTCGCACCAGCAACATTTCAAATCAGAAAAATCAACATCTGCTAATGTTTTTATTGTTATTCTATCTGATCTATTACGAGCATTATCACTCATACTTGATCCTCCTGATTTTATTGTGTGTTGTTCAGATGCAATACCATGATTAGAACAGGCAACTGCCAACCTTGTGTTATGAGCAGCTGAAAAACGTTTAGAGGAATTTACAGTACTATTTAATGAAGCTCTATCATGATCCCGTAATGGTCTGCGAGTATATACTGTATCAAAAGGTTTTTGATCGAAAGGATGTTATACGACACTTATTGGTTTATCAAGTATTGTGTGGAAATGTTACTAAAAAATAGCCGCTAAATATATAATAAATACAAGGCTTTACAGGTTTTGTGTGAGGGCTGAAAAATAATCTTATGCCAGCTTTGTAGGTGTTTTATAGAGTTCTTTATTTTCTTTTTAAGGTTTTTTTCTGCGAAACCAGAAAAGCGCCGGCTATGATTAAGCTTATTCCCAAAAATCGTTTTAAGGTGAAAGGGACTTCTGGGGCGCCTATTAGGCCGAAGTGTTCAATGATGCCTGAAGTGAAAAGCTGGGTGGATACAAAGAGAATGTAAACTAACATGGCGCCTAAATGAAGTGTGCTGTAATTATTTGCAGAGAGCATGAGAAAGCCAATCATGCCACCTAAATAATAAATAAATGAGATGTCTTGAAAGAAAGAAGCGTTTGAACCAATCCCAACAAGAATAAGAGCGCCAGCAAATAAGGAGCCTACTACGTGATTGATAAACGAGGCTTCTAAACTGCCCACATACATGCCCATGGCCGCATTTAAAAGGCGTGACGTTGTGTTTAAGACTTCTGTTAAGCCGGCTATGAGGATGATAAGTGTATTCATATTAACCCCAGAAAATGAGCAACACGCCCATAATCACCAATAGTAGTCCTATGATTCGTTTACCTGTAACCTTAAATTGTTTTAAACCAAACACACCAATGTGATCAGCAATTGTTGAGAAGGTCAGACCACAACAAACCAAAATGCTAATTGTTAATGCCAGCCCCAGCTTTGGTACCACATAGTTTCCCATCAGCACCATGGTCACACCAAAAAAACCTGCAATAAAAAGATATTTGGGTGGTTTTTTTAAGTTGGTCAAAAAGTTTTTGTTAAGCTTTCGATTTAAAATGAAGAGGGCAAAAATAGTGCCCACCAAATGAACAAGAAAAGAAGATTCTAAAATGCCAATGTGCTCACCCAAGGTAGCGTTTAATCGAATCATGATAGCCAGTCCCGCTCCAGCAAACATAGAAGAAACTATGGCGATGTGTTTTTGAGCCTTGGTGGTCATGGGGGGCTTCTACTGTGGTTGGTGGCTGGTGTCTAGCCCTTCGACAAGCTCAGGGTCTAACGACGTCTAGCGTCTGTCGTCTGTCGTCTGTCGTCTAGCCCTTCGACAAGCTCAGGGTCTAACGACGTCTATCGTCTGTAGTCTATCGTCTAGCGTTAGTGATTTAAGGTGTATACTAAGATGAGGTATTGATGTGTAATAAGAGGTTGGTTACTGTTATTAAATTAATAAAAAGCTAAGAAGAACATGTATATAACGACCCGGGAAGGAGTGGGGTGTATACTGATAGAATACAAAAAGAGAATATGACAGGTAACTTTTGCTTCCGTTTGTGTTATTATAAGGGTAGAGAAAAAACTGTGGTTAGTGGTCAGTGACCAATGGCCGGTGAAAAAGAAAAATGAAAAAGAAACAAACAACACACATTAACCTCTTTGAATATACAGATTACAGAAAGTTTTTGCAGGACTATTATAAAGTCAAAAAGCAAGAGACACCGTATTTTTCTTATCGTTACTTTTCTAAAATAGCCGGGTTTACATCACCTAATTATTTAAAGCTCATTATGGATGGTGAACGTAATTTAAGTCCTGAAGGGATTAATAAGTTCACAAAGGCTCTTAAACTAAAACCAAAAGAAGCGCGTTATTTTCGCATTCTTATTTTGATGAACCAAGCTGCTACTCATGAAGAGCGTGAGTTTTACACAAGACAAGTTTTAAAAAGTAAGGGCTATAAAGCGGTCAAGCCGTTAAATAAAGCTCAATATGATTATTACAGTCAATGGTTTCATATCCCGCTTAGAGAACTGGTTGTGCGGTCCGATTTTAATAGCGACCCAAGTTGGATCGCGCACCAGTTCACCCCTCCCTTAAAAGAAACAGAAGTTAAAGAGGGGATTGAAACTCTTCTTAAGTTGGGACTCATTGAAAAAACAAAAGATGATTCGTTTATACAAAAAGATAGTTCCATAACAACAGGTGATCGTGTGACAGGACAAGCTGTTAAAAACTATCATCGTAGCATGATTGTAAAAGGAGCAGAGTCTTTAGATCGATTTGGTGCTGATGAGCGAGATATTTCATCGTTAACAATGGGGTTGTCATCAAAAACAGTTAAAAAACTAAAAAGTATGATTTTAGATTTTCAACGTGAAGTTATGCATGTGGTGGATCAAGATGAAGAGATCGAGGAAATTGTGCAGTTTAATTTTCAGCTATTTCCTCTAACAAAGAAAAAAGGAGCGGGTAATGAAGAGAAATAAATTATTATATTTTGTGCTAATCATGTCGTTATTGCTTTTAAGTGGTTGTGGTTTGTTTGGTTCAACGCAAACCGGAAACCCAGAAGGTCTGAACAACAGCCCTGATAACGAAGACTATGAATCATCAGGAGGCTCTTCTTCGAGCGGTATTTTTGATGGTGAGGCAGCAGATGATGTGGACACCTTATCTTCAGGAGAGGCTGAGGCAGAAACAACGCAGGTTCTTGAGGCTCTTTGTGTTGCGATTGAAGATTGTTATGTAGGGGTGAACACATCTACATGTGAGTCGGTGCTTGATTCAGATTTGAACACACTTTATTTTTTTGGCGTGGACACAACAACGTACTCCAGTTTTATTGAAGTGCAAACTGACATTGATGATGGCTTGATTGATGTGAGTTCTGCTGAAGTATCTGCTTGTGTCAATGCTATTACGGATTTGAGTTGTGATGAGATCACGGCATCAGATCCTTACAGTACTACAAATACAAATAACTACGATAGAGTATATCTTATCATACCCGAGGAGTGCTAAATATTATAATCGCATTAAGGGCTAGCCTGGAAAACTTTGCGGGAGAAGGGCCTGCCCTGAGTGAGTACGAGTTTGATTGGGGTCTTGCCTGAAGAAGGGCTTGCCCTGAGCGAACGAAGTGAGTCGAAGGGTCGCTAGAAAGTATGCAACATGAACACAAAAAGTTTTATCTATACACTGTTAATGGTGTTATTTGTCCTCTTATCTTTTACTGCCTGTAATTTAGGTGAAAAAATAAATGATCCGAATCTTGAAATTGCTAATCCACCTAAAGTTGTAAGGCTTGAACGCTTTAATAGTTGTGATGATTTTGTATCTGATTATAGGAGTGTTTTAAAAGAATATGTAGATGAGTCTTTAGACAGTTATTCAGAATGCTCAAGCTATGAGTTGGGCGGTGGTGGTGATGACGTAGAAAGCTCTAGCATGGATTCTGATGGTGTCATGGCATCACCAGAATCAGGTTCTGATTCAGGCGCTAGTTTTACAGGAACAAATCTTCAAGAAGGTGGCGTGGATGAAGCTGATCTCATGAAATCAGATGGGGAATACATTTATTTGGCATCATCTGGTGGCGTTTCAATTTATAAAGCATGGCCTTTAGCTGCATTTGGCCTCATAGCTGAAATTGATCTTGATTATGACGCCAGTGAGCTGTTTTTGTATAATAATAAACTCATTAGTATTAGTAGCTATAGAAGTGAAGATAGCTATAACGCACATTACACGCGTATTAATGTAATCGATATTACAGATCCTGCCTCTCCCATTGTAGAAGAGGTTAAAGATGTTCCTGGCTCATATAAATCAAGCCGACTTGTTGATGGTGTTTTACATGTCGCTTTGGCAAATTATACAAATTACAATCTCACTTACCCAACCTATGATTACATGGATAAGTCTTCTTCCTGTAGTGGTGACGCGAGCGCTACCGCTCGTTTGAATGCTGCTATCAATACAGCCCGCGCAGATAATTATGCCAAAATTGATACGTTAAGCATTGATGACATCATTGTTTCCAATGAAGCCACTGTAGGTGTGTCTATTGATTGTGCTAATCTTTATGGTGATGGTGCTACAGGTATTACAAATATCACAGGACTTTTCAGTCTTAATTTAGGGGGTGATATTTCACAGGAAAAACTTTCTTTTGTGAGAGGGTATACAGCACATGTTTATGCCTCAACACAAGCTGTGTATTTAGCAGGAACGGAAAGTTATAATAATACGTATTTTCACCGTTTTGCTATCAATGCCACAGGCCTTCATGCCTATACTGGCAGTGGTGCTGTGAGTGGTTATATAAAAGATAGTTTTTCCATGAGTGAGTATGAAAACACCTTTCGTATTGCAACAACTGTTGGTTCGTTTTGGACGACTTCTACGATGTACAACAATGTTTATGTTTTAGATGCGACAAAGTCAGAAATTACAGAGTTAGGGCGTGTGGAAAAGCTGGCAGAAGGTGAATGGATCTATGCCGTGCGTTTCATACGCGATAAAGGTTATGTTGTAACGTTTAAGAAAGTTGATCCTCTGTTTGTGATTGATCTTTCTAATCCTGATAATCCAAAAGTGGCCGGTGAACTAAAAGTTCCTGGCTATTCAACGTATCTTCATCTCTTAGATGATGATCACCTGATTGGGCTTGGTAAAGATGCTGAGGACATGGGAAGCTTTGCTTGGTATCAAGGTGTGAAGCTCGCCACCTTTGATGTTTCAAATCCAACAACACCGCTTGTTGATGATGAACTCATCATTGGTTCACGCGGCTCTGATTCAGAAGCTTTGTATGATCACCATGCGTTTAATTTTGATGCGACGTCAGGAATTCTTGCTTTGCCAATCACTCTTTATGAGAATGGTACGGGAGAGAGTGACTATGGTGATTTTTCATACAGCGGTGTTCATTTGTATCATATAGATAGTGATACAGGTATTGAAACACTGGCAGAAGTTTCACTCAATGATGAAATGTACACGTCAATTCATCGCACCATGATGATTGGTGATGAAGAAGAA
>JAHJDR010000158.1 GCA_018812345.1 bacterium
CAACCACACCATCATTAATGATAACTTCTTCAATGTTGGTTTGTGATGGGATGTCATACATGATGTCTAGCATAATGTTTTCCATAATAGATCGCAGCCCACGAGCTCCCGATTTTTTTATGATTGAGGCTTTCGCAATTGCGATGAGAGCTTCATCTGTTATAGATAATTTAACATTTTCAAACTCGAAGAGGCGTTGATATTGTTTTACGAGAGCATTTTTTGGAATAGTGAGAATTTCAACAAGAGCTTTTTCATCAAGCTCACTCAGAGTTGCCACAACAGGTAGTCGGCCAATGAATTCAGGAATAAGGCCAAATTTTAAGAGATCTTCTGTTTCCACTTTGGCCAACATATCACCTAAATTATCTTTGTTTTTTTCAATGAGTTTTGAGCCAAAACCCATTTGTTTTTCAGAGAGACGTTTGCTGATGATTTTGTCGAGACCAAAGAAGGCCCCCCCACATATGAATAAGATATTTGTGGTATCAACTTGAATAAAATCTTGTTGTGGGTGTTTACGACCACCTTTTGGGGGAACATTGGCAATTGTGCCTTCAATTATTTTGAGTAATGCTTGTTGCACGCCTTCGCCAGATACATCACGTGTGATCGATGGATTTTCTGACTTGCGGGATATTTTATCGATTTCATCAATATAAACAATACCGCGTTCTGCTTTGATTTTGTCGAAGTCAGCGTTTTGAAGGAGGTTTAAAATGATGTTTTCAACATCTTCACCAACATAACCAGCTTCTGTTAGTGTTGTGGCATCAACAATAGTAAAAGGAACGTTTAGAAATTTAGCGAGTGTTTGTGCCAGAAGTGTTTTTCCTGAACCTGTTGGACCCACGAGCATGATGTTGCTTTTTTGAAGCTCAACATCCTTAGACATTATTTTGGATTCAATGCGCTTGTAATGGTTATGTACGGCTACAGAAAGGATTCTTTTGGCTCTATCTTGTCCAATAACGTATTCATCTAATACTTTGTGAATGTCCTTAGGTTTGGGGACAAGCGTTTTTGCTCGGTGTTGTTCTTGCTTAATTGTTTCTTCAGCTATGATATCATTGCATAAATCGATACATTCATCGCAGATATAGACTGTTGGGCCTGCTATCAGCTTTTTGACTTCGCGCTGTGATTTGCCGCAAAAGGAACAACAAAGATTTAATGGGTCATCATAGTTTTTTATCACGTGATATCCTTATTTTTTCTTATCTTTTTCTTTTGTTTTCTCTGTTTTCTTTTCGTCTTTTGTATCAGAGCGGTATGCAACGACACTATCTATTAGACCATACTCCTTGGCCTCTAGTCCAGACATAAAATAATCTCTGTCTGTATCTTGTTGAATTCGCTTGAGAGGTTGCTTTGTGTGGTGCGAAAGAATTCTATTTAATTCGTCTTTTAATCTAAGGATTTCGCGAGCATGGATCTCAATATCGGTTGCTTGACCTTGTGTGCCTCCCAAAGGTTGGTGAATCATGATGCGAGAATGAGGAAGGGCGTATCGTTTACCATGTGTTCCTGCAGAGAGAAGCAGGGCGCCCATGGAGGCGGCTTGTCCCATACAAATTGTTGAAACGTCTGGTTTAATGTACTGAATGGTATCATAAATAGCCATACCAGCTGTCACAGAGCCTCCTGGTGAGTTGATGTAGATTTGGACATCCTTTTCATGATCTTCTGACTCAAGAAACAAAAGCTGCGCAATGACGAGATTGGAAACAGTGTCATCAATGGCTGAACCCAAAAATATGATACGATCTTTTAAGAGGCGCGAATAAATATCGTAGGCACGTTCACCACGGTGTGTGTTTTCTACAACCATAGGAACAAGGTGTTGCATTTTAATAGTCATAATAGTCCTTATACTGACGTCTGAAACCTGAGGCCTGACGTCTATTAAGTGAAATTAGCCTGATCAATGATGAAGTTTATTGTTTTATCAAAAATAACTTGCATGGCAAGAGAAGACATCATGTTGTTTTCTTGATACAATTTTTTGATTTGGTCAACAGGTTGTCTGTAAACTTGAGAAAGTGTGAGAAGTCTAAACTCAAGGTCTTGTTGCGTGGCTTGGATGCTTTCTGCTTTAGCAATGGCGTCAAGAATGAGTTCTACTTTGAAGCGGTCAACAACGTCTTTCTTTTCTTGTTTGGAACGCTTTACTTCTTCTTCAACAAGGCTGTCTGGCACATCAAATTTGTGTTCTTTAAGAAGATTCTTTTTTACAGCTTCAGCATAGTCGTTTCTAAATTCATTTTCTTTTTTTTGTTCTAATGATTTTTTGAGTTCTTCTTTGACTTGCTCCATGTTTTCTTTGCCAATGTCTTTGGCAAGTTCATCATCAATAGGAGGTAATGTTTTTGTATGGAGGTTTTTTAGTTCAACATCAAAAGTGGCTTTTTTAGCAGCGAGATCTTTTTCAAAATAATCCTTTGGAAAGGTTACTTCGATTGTTTTCTTTTCGCCTTTTTTCATGCCGCTGATATTTTTTTCAAAGTCAGGTAAGAATTGCCCAACACCATATTCAAAAACATAATCTTTTGCTGTGCCGCCTTTAAAGGCTTTGCCATCAACTTTTCCCAAGAAATCAATTGTGGCTACATGTCCTTTTGTTAAGGCTTCATCACCTTCAATGGGAGCTAGCTGCGCCATGCTTTCTTGTAGGCGTTTTAACTCAGCTTCAATTTCTTCGTCTTTAATGGTTGCTGTTTGTTTTTTGATTTTTATACCTTTGTATTCTTTGAGATCAAATTTAGGTTTGATTTCAAGTTCAACAGAATAATCATAGTCTGCATTTTTTTTGAGTGCATCTGTATTGAACTTAGGTTCTGTCATGGGTGTTAAATCATGTTCTTTAAGTGCCGCAATGTATGTGTCGGTGATCATAAAGTTTAAGCATTCATAATCTATTTCAGGACCGTAATAAGCATCGAGGATATTGGTGGGAATTTTGCCGGAGCGAAAGCCTTTTACTGTCGCTTTGCTGCCAATTTTTTGATAAGCTTTTTTACGATATTCATTAATTTTATCTTTGGACACAGAGATAGTAATTTCTTTTTTTGTGCTGCTGATATCTTTGAGTTTTGTTGTAACCATGATTTTTCCTTCATTAAGTAGGTGTCATTTAATTACTCTAATTCTATTTTAAATGTCTTAATGATCTCCTTACTATAGAAAATCGAAAATGAAAAATAGAGTAAAACGGTTGTTCTTTACGAACAACCGTTTTGGTGCGAGAGGGGGGACTTGAACCCCCATGCCTTGCGGCGCTAGGTTCTAAGCCTAGTGCGTCTACCAGTTCCGCCACCCCCGCAAAATGAAATAAAGCAGTCGCCCCAGTATCAGGGTAATTTAAATAAATCAATGGTTTGGAGAGGCATGTTTATTAGGTTTGTGTTAGGGCGTGAAACGCAATGAAAACAGCTGTTTAATAGACAATATGCCGTGGAACGCCCAAAAACAATAGCCATTCAGCAAAATATAGTGTATAATATAAGTGTATAGCGGGTTTTAGTCAGGAACGATTATGATAAATGCAAAAAACACCATATTCTTCCTCCTCCTAATTATCACAATGCTATTTGTGTCCTGTGGCAGGCAGTTAAATACAGCTCATTCGCCTGCAGCGTCAAATCAGCAACTAGACTTTGAGACTCTTGGTGATGACTGGGAAAACGATGAACGCTCATCAGAAGATAAAGAAATCAAGTTAGAAGATGAAGCCCCAACATACACGGCTTAAGCTAAGGGATAAAATCTCTTATAAATCTTTCTAACATCTTCTTGTAAATCTTTAATAGCTTCCTTTACAGATGTGAGGTTAAGTTTTTCTGTGATAAGCTCAGAAAAACTTGTATCAAATAGTAAAAAAGAGTCAGATCTCTTTTTCTCTAAATGCAAAAGAGATTCAATACTTCTATAATAAAGATGCGCCCTTGAAAGGCTGCCAAGCTCTGATGATGAAAGAATATCATGCTTTTTAAGTGCCTCAAAAAGTTCAAAGAGAGAGCGTTGTTGCAGGTTTGGGTGAATAAGCCCATATTTTAGTTGAATAAGGTGCGCAATAAATTCGATGTCCATCAAGCCGCCATCCCCTAGTTTAATATCAAAACCATTTGTTTCTTGTATCGCCCTTTCTTTTATGACTTGCTTCCTTATTTTGTGCATTTGGGGGACGACTTCTTTGTCGATAACATGTTGATAGGCGAGCTTGTTTATTTGTTTATCAAGCTGATCTTGAAAGTCCCAGTTTGATGCCATGGCACGCGCACGTAAGAGAGCATAACGCTCCCATGTTTGTGCTTTATTCATTTGATGGTCAAGAAAATGATCATAGGAGATAACGAGGGCACCTGAGTTTCCTGAAGGGCGTAGTTCTGTGTCTATTTCATAGCAGCGTCCAGCGCTTGTCATGACTGAAAGAACATTAATATATTTTTGAGCGAGCTTAACAAAAAATTGTCTGTTATCCATGGCGGGTGTGCTTAATGTTTCGCCGCGATGAGAGTATACAAAAATAATATCCAAATCAGAATAATAATTAATTTCTTGTCCCCCGAGCTTCCCCATGCCTAAAATTGCAAGGTTTGCGGGCACTGTTTGTTTGTAAGAGCTGAGAAAGCAAGGCATGCCGTGTCGTGCTTTCATGATTTGAAAAACGCGTTCATAGGTTACAAATAAAATGCTGTCAGCTAAAGCTGAGAGAGCTTTTAGAATGCGTTGGCGATTTTGCAGAGGCGCAATTTCTAAATCATTTATTATTTTATTTTTTTGATCTGTTTTATATTGTCTAATGGCATCAAAGAAATTTTCATCGTCTTTGTACTGAGAAAATTCTTGAGATAGATCTGTGCGTAAGTTTTGAGATTTCTTTTTTGAGGCCAGTTGATAAACGCTCGTATTTAGCCGGGGGTCTTTTTTATAGAGCGTAAAAGAATCAGTTTTAGGTTCGTTTATAACTGGAGTGCTTTCTTTCATTGTTTTGTATAAAAGTCTTTAAAGATTCGGATAACAGCATTGCGAACATTAAATAGATGCTCATCTAAAATGGCAATAGCTTCTGTGGCATCTTGTGTAATTCCCATACGACGAGCCACTTTTAATTTGTGTTGTGAACAAGTTCTCAGTACGTGTGTTTGTTGTTCATTGTCCATTTGCAAACAAGTTTCAAGGCGTCTTAGAAATAAATAACTTTGTAAAAGTGTGTTTTTTGTTTGTGTATTAATGAGTTCGTGTAGAGCGAGGAGGTTAAGTGCTTCTAAAGTATTTGTATTTTGAAGTTCTGTGATTTTGCCTCCATAAAGAAGTTGAAAGCCTTGAACAAAAAATTCGATATCGCGAATACCGCCATCATTAAGTTTGATGCTGAGGCCGTCTGCGCCGGTGTTTTGGAGCTCTTGTGTCATGCGTGAACGCATATCCCAGATATTATGAATGGTCTTTTCATCAAAGTATTTACGATACACAAAGGGTTTTAGCATTTGTATAAGTTCATTGCCAAGCTTTTGCTTTTGGAAAAGCACAGAGGCTTTAATATAGGCTTGCCTTTCCCATTCTTCACCAAATGTTTGGTAATAACGTTCCATAGCACTAATAGAATTGGCCAAAACGCCCGAGCGTCCCTCTGGTCTAAGATCCCAATCAACACGGAAGAAAAAACCATCACGGTCTGTGAGAGCGAGATCACGTCCCGTTTGGCTGAAAAGCTGATTGAAAAATTGATGGTTTGAAACAGTGTTTTGTTCTTTGTCTTCACTGTATAGGCCAATGAGGTCAATATCTGAGCTGTAATTTAATTCGTAGCCCCCTAGTTTACCAAGGGCTATCAGGGCAAAATCTCCTAGCGTGCTACTATCTAAAGAATATTTATGGCTCAGCGTCTGTAAATTTGCTGTGAGATAGTAAGGAACAATGGCATAGGCCAAGTGTGAAATTTCTCGATACGTTTGACGTTGGTCATAGCCGAGAAGTTCTTTAATTGTGATGCGAATATATTCCTGATATTTGTATTTTTTGAGTGCCGTTGTGGGTTGTGTATGTGTTTTTGTAATGTTTTTAATTTCAAGCACAAACTGTTCAAAGGGTTTTTCTTTTTCTTTATAAGGTGAGTTTTGGTATTGTTCAAAGGTCCAGGTATTGTTGATTACAAATTGTGTTAAAAAACGTGTGTTGCCAAATATTCTGAGAAAGCTGTTATTATCTTCTGTAATCTTAAAATCTTTATGGTGATTTTCTTTATAATGCTGGCAAAAATCATGGAATGTATTTTCAGCTTCATCAGGATTGGCGGCGTATTTGAAGAGGTCTTTTGGCATCTTTGCCTACCTTAGTATAAAATAAAATTAATTTCATAGTATTTATTAACAATGACAATTTTCCAGTACGAGCCACTGAACACTGGACACGGAGCACTGGACACGGAACACTAATTCCCAATACCGATCACCAATACAATGGTTTTGGATAGTCATGCCGATACACAAATCGTTCTTTGTTGTTTATGATTTCCAATTTAACAGGAACAACACCATCCTCAACCATTTTAAGGTGTTTGGCTGCCGCGAATGACAAATCAATATCACGGCCGTTAATGTACGGTCCGCGGTCGTTTATGCGTACGATAACGGTTTCACCGTTATTTAAGTTTGTGACTTTAACAATTGAATCAAACTTAAGTTTTTTATGAGCAGCGCTCAGACTGAACATATTATAATATTCGCCGTTAGCAGTTCTTTTTTTATGAAACTGTTTTCCATACCAGCTTGCTTTTCCGTAAATTTTTTTGTCAAATGTGACAGGGATACCAGGTACCTTTATAGAGGCTCTTAACTCTTTATTGAGTATTTTTGTTGCTTGCGAGGTATGTGATGGCGCGAAAACTACTAGGAACAAGCCTAGGCACAAAGGTAGTAATAGCAAGCCTTTGATTTGTGTTGTACAATGTTGCATGCAGGCATTATCGGTTTCATAGAGCAAAAGTTGCGCATCCTGTGTAAATTTGCTAAAAAGGAAAAAGTAGAAAAAACAACAAGATAGGCGTGTTATGACGAAAAGAATAATAATATTATCACTGTTTTTAAGTTTATGTTTGGTTTGGGCTGTTCAAGCGAGTGAAATTTCTGACATGTTTCGGGAACATAAATATCAGCAGGTGATAGCCTATTTTGCGGCATTGCCTGACTATCAGCAGAATGAAGAATCTCTTTATTATTTAGCTTTGAGTTATTCGAAGCTGAAGAAATATGAAAAGGCTAAAGAGACGGTTATAGCGCTTTATAGGCGTGACCCGAGTTTTTATGATTATCGTATGCAATTTGATTTGGAATTTGATGAACTATTTGAACAAACGGATTTGAAGAAGGAACTAGCACAATATACAAAAGGAGATGTGCTGGCAAAAGAAATCATAACAGGTCAGCGCCTTGTTAAAACATCTCAAGGTCTTTATCTCTACCGTAATGGTGTGCGTCTCAAGTTGGCTAATGATGTGCCTGTTTTACAGGCAAAGTTTTTGAATAATGATTTGTTTTATGTGCAAACGCATGAACTCATGCTTTTTTCAGCAAAAAAGAAACAGCTTCTTAAAGCGCTAAAACTTGATGGCGGTGATGCACGTGTGTGGGTAGATAGAGTGGGGCGGGTTAATGTTCAGATGAAATCTGAAAATATTATTATTGATGTTAACTAATTTCAATATCCAATACTCAATAATCAATATCCAAGGAAATCTAATATGATTGGCAATTGACAATTTGCAATAAGCAATTTGCAATTGAGATTGCC
>JAHJDR010000159.1 GCA_018812345.1 bacterium
ACAGAACTTTCGTATACAGGGGTTCTAATGGCATCAGAATATATTTTACCATTGTATTCGTAAACTGAGCGCCACAGAACGAGATTACCTAATGTGGGCATCACACGCCCACGATCAATTACATGACCGCGATTAACAGCTATAAATTTTTGTACGAGCTGTGCTCGTGCATGTTGAACAGCGCCAAAATGCAAATACATAACACAGAGCAATAAGGCTATGAGTGCGGGCGGTAACATTTTTCGCTGGGCTGACCAAAACACGCCTACAAGTAAAATAACCGTAAACACAGGATCGACAATACTAATATTATCTAGAGAAATCCGCTCAGTATATACTGGCCAAAATAATACCGTTCCATAACTTGTCATGATATCTAATAGGCCATGTGAAGCATATCCCACCAATGCCGCTACAAAAACGCAGCCAAACAATTTACGGTAACTTTTATCAATTGAAAATAATAAGGTTACAAGCAACGCCCCAATAGGAATGAATAATAAAGAATGTGTAAAATGATGATAGCTTTCAAGAAACTTGAGTGAGTTTGTTGAAAAACAAAACAATGTATCTAAATCAGCAAACATGCCTGCCACTAAACCAACGCGCCATGCTCTACCGCCTAAGGTTTTGGCACAACAAACTTGCGCTACAGCAGCCCCTAAAAGACCTTGAGTAATTGTATCCATTTTTTCGTCTCTCGTTTCTCGGTTTCCGGTTCCCGTGGGGACCAAAGATTGAGAACCAAAATTAATTTCTTTCCAGTAACAGTTTTATACTCTATAATAAAGATTACGACCTTGTGTGACAGCTTTGAACATTATGCAACAACGTAACTACATAATATTTATTGCAATTCTGCTATTCAGCACCCTCATCAGTTGTGCTGACCTTCCCAAAGGAGCAACGCATGAGCGGCGTCAAGCAGTCAAACTAAATTTTCTTATTGAGCCCATTATCGAAGGTGATGAAATCAAGTTGAAATTTGAGCTAAAATTCCAGGGTAATGCGCATGGCAATGATACGCTTGTTCTTCCTTCAACGTGGGGTGGAGAAGCACATCTTAATAAAGAAATCTCAAATCTTGTTGCCAAATCAAAGAATACGAGAATCCTAGACACTGCAAATCCATCATTGAAAAAAATCGTGTACCCTAAAAACACCTTAGTACATATTGCTTATGAACTCAATCATTCAAATAAGGCCAATCTAAACTCAGTAAGGCCCTATTACAGACCAATTATCCAAAGAGATCACTTCCATATTATTGGGGAAACAGCCTTAATTTTACCCTTGTGGGATATGAAAACACCCATCAAAACTCAATTTACTTGGAAAAACATCCCAACATCGTGGAGCCTAGCTAATAGTTTTGGAGCTAGCAACAAAACACAAATTATTAATAGACCGTTAGCAGATTTAAAATTTGCCGTGTACACAGGTGGTGATTTTCGTCTCTATAAAAAAAGCATTCAAGGTAATGAACTCATCGTAGCGATAAGAGATCAATGGCATTTTTCAGACCAAGACATCACTGAACTGATTACCCAAGGACTAAAAGCACAAAGAAATTTTTGGAAGGATCACAGCACTCCCTATTACCTTGTTAGCATCATTCCCAGCCATAAAGAAAATGGGCATTATGCGGGTACAAGCCTAACAAATTCTTTTTCCCTTTTCTTGAGTACAGATAAAGGTGTTACAAGAACAATGAAACATTTGGTAATGCATGAGCTTTTTCATAATTGGAATGGTAATAAAATGAAACGGGAAACACCAGAAGAGCTCGTTTTTTGGTTTAGCGAAGGTTTTACAGAATACTACGCTCGGAAACTCAGCCTCACATCAGGACTCATTACGCTAGCTGATTACGTCCAGGGAATAAATAATGTTATTTACGAATATCATACCTCATCGGCCAAGTATGCGACAAACACACAAATTCTTGGTCACTTTTGGAATAATTCAAGTGTTTCGCGCATTCCTTATATAAAAGGAGAACTCCTCGCTTTAAGTTGGAACCATAAAATTAGAAATATGCAACCAGGAAAAACACTCCAAAATCTCTTGCAAGACATCTATAGCGACAGCACAAAACAACAAAGGAATGTTTCCAATCATTTTATTGAAACTCATTTAGAAAAATACTTAAAAGAAAAAACACGCCATGAAATGTCTGCATACATTGATCAAGGTCATAATATCACAGACCTTGCCAGCAACCTCGGTCCCTGCGTTTCGCTTCAAAAGAAGAAAATTGGGAATAAAATAATCCCGCAATACGAAATAGTTCAAAATCAGTTAGAAGAAAATGCCTCTCATTGCATGGCGTACTTTGAGGAATAACCTATTCATCATCTTCTTTGTCGTTGCCAATATATATCGTGGAAATAAGAATACCGTAAGTCTCACCTGCTTTTACATTTGATTTTATTTTCATATTAATCTCCTTATTTACCAACATAAGGTATATAGATAGTGATTCCATGTTCACCAGCAGCTTTAATATTTGTTTTAATTTTCATATCAATCTCCTTAATTACCAACATAAGGTATATAGATAGTGATTCCATACTCATCAGCAGCTTTTACATTTGTTTTAATTTTCATTGAATTCCCCTTTTATAATAAAACCCCAATCTCAAGTCTTTAAATGCAAGGGACATGCCAAAAGCCGCAAAACATGTTATTCTCTTTATTTTCATAGAGTTATGCAATCGAATCAGCTTTTTATTCCTTTATAAATAAATAATAATGATATTACGGCAAAAAGTACTTCGCATGAAAATACATATGCTTTAGAATATAAGATGATCATTTGGCAAAA
>JAHJDR010000160.1 GCA_018812345.1 bacterium
CTTTTATAACTGGGACAAGCGATGGTGAGACACTCAATTCCCTGATGCCGCACTCGTATATTTTTTTTAACGCACTTTTTTTTCCAGCCAGTTCACCGCAAATCGAAACCGACTTTTTAGAAGAGTGCTTTGCTACCAGTTTGATGAGTTCAAAAACAGCCGGGTGATCGTCTAGGAAATAATTGGCGACCATATCGTTTTCTCTACCGGCGGCCATGGTGTACTGGGTCAGGTCATTTGTTCCAAGGCTTACAAAATCGACGTTATTGATAAGTTTATCTATGCAGAGTGCCGCTGCTGGTGTTTCAACCATGATGCCCAGAGGCGGAGGTTTAATGCTGGTATTTTCTTTTTTTACATTTTCATAAATAACCCGAACCTTTTTAATGTCTTCAGCTACAGTCACCATAGGGATAAGTATGCGCAGATTAAAATGACATGACAGCTTAAAAAGCGCAGCCATTTGGGTTTTGAGCAGATCTGGAAATTTCAGTAAAAAACGCACGCCACGGCGCCCTAAAAAAGGATTTTCTTCATAGGGTGTGTTGAGAAAAGGCAGGTTTTTATCGCCGCCCACATCCAGCAATCTTACGGTAACATGTTTGTTGTGTGCCGGCTCTAGCACACGTCTCATTTCTTCGACTATCTCCTCTAATGTGGGAATAAACTTTCGTGACATGTAAAGGGATTCGGTGCGGTAGAGACCTATCCCGTCGGCACCATATTCCATGGCATGCTTAACATCGTCGAGGCAGGCCACATTAGCCATGACCTTGAATTGTTCACCGCTCTTTGTTTTGGCCGCGCGGAAAGAGAACTGTTTTGCCTTCACAGACTCTTTTTTGTATTTTTGAAACTTCTTGTTAAAAATCTCTTTCTCATTTTCTGTAGGATTAATAATCACTTTGCCTTGATTGGCATCAACCAGCAATTCATCGCCTGTCCGGATATGATCAACAAGATCTTGAATGTGTCCTATAGAAGGAATGCCATACTCACGAGTCAAAAGGGCGGCATGCGAACCAGAACCTCCTAGTTCAACAAGAACAGCCTTGGCCAATTTTCTTTTGAAATAAGCCGTATCTGAAGGCAACAGCCTTTTGGCGACCAGTATGCTGCCAGGTTTCATGGTTTCGAGAATGTTGGCGTGAATACCCTGCAGGGCATGCAGCATACGGCGGTTTAGATCGGCGATGTCGTCAGCACGTTGTCTCAAGTTTTTGTTTCGCAGGTCACGAAACTTTTTTTCCCAGCGCAGCAAGACGTGGTCCACGACGTGCTCTGCGTTCATAAAGTCCTGTTCGAGTTTATTACGGATTTCCTTGATCAATGAGGCATCACTCAAGATGGCCGCCTGTGCCCTGAAAATATCGGCCATCTGGTTGGTTAACTCCTTTTCAACACGTGTGGCTGAAAATTTGAGATCCTTATGAACTGATGCCACAGCCTTTTCGAAACGGGTAAGCTCTTCGCAAACCTTGTCGGGCTCAATATCATAAAAATCGTACCTTGTTTGCAACACATCGCGGTACAAAAAAGCCTTGCCCCTGGCATACCCCTCGGACAAAGCTGTCCCTTTTAAAATATGCTTTTTTCTCTTTTTGGTCATGAGTCATCCTACAGGCAATTCTTGTTTAAGGCAATAAAGAGAATAAAAAGAGAATAAAGAATAACAAAGGTTCCGGGCCCTGTTTCAATTGAAATAGAAAAAAACATGACGAATAATCGTCATATTCTGATTTAAAAGGTTAATTACTAACTCTTTTACTGGGCTAAACAGTGCCCGAAATCAATAAATGAGGTCATCCGTATTTTCTTATTCTTTGACCCTTACATTTCTTTTGACTAACAATCTCTCATGATAAAAACACTGAAATATAGCGCTTTTGTGGTCTTCTTAATTGTTCTCATTCTTTTAATAACCCCCTTTTTTATACCAAAGCATGTTTATATAGATTTTATAACTGATAGACTAGAAAAAGAATACCCTGTTAAACTTGAGCTCAAAGATGCCAGCCTCCGCTTTTTACCAACGCCTCAAATTGCACTTGATGATATAAGTGTGAAAGTTATTGCAGACAAAGACAGCCTTGCGCCTCTTATTACAGCAAAAGAAATCAAAGTGTCACCAAACTTATTAGGTCTGCTTGAGAAAGATTTTGTTCCGCGCTCTATTATTATTAACAATATGACTGTTGAGCCTGAGCCTGACAAAAAGGAAACTAAGCGTTATGTGATGAAATATGTTAAAATCACTCAGCTTAAGCTTGATAGTAATTCCTTACAATCAAAAATAGAAAGTAAAATTAATCTCCCTCAAATAGAAGGTAAAAATGCAGATCTCGTAAGTTATCTGAAATACAATTTTGCGGCTAACAAACTATTTATTGACGCGTCTACACTTGGCATAGAGAAAATTCAATTACAAACGAAAGGAACTATAGACTTTTCAAAAGAAGAACCTATGATAGATCTCTCTGGAACGACATCTGCTATTAATATTTCTCAGCTTGTTAAAGAGACTGAAGGTAGTGCTGAAGTTGCGTATAATGCTAAAGGAACGTTACCCAATTTGAAGGGGGATATTACGGCAAAGGTTAAAGACGTTTCATATCAGAATGATTCTTTGAAAGTGAGAGGGCAACCTTTAGAGGTGACATCAAAATGGGCATTAGCAACAGACCTGCTGACTATATCCCAAGGAACTCTTAAGCTGGGTCCTCAAATAGTTCAATTTGATGGTGTTTATCCTCTTGCAGAACTTCCATTTAATCTTAATATTAACATAGATAAAATTAACTCAAAGTATCTCAAAACATTATTTAAAGACGCGCAAAGCATTCCTGATATGACTGACGCTAATCTCAAATTATCCTATAGCTCAGCGGGAACTGTTAAGGGAAACTTTTCATCGCGTGTTCTTAAAACTGAGGAAGATACTTATAAAAATCTCAAAACAGATTTTATATACAAAAAAGACAAAGTTCATTTCTCAAACATTAAAGCAGAGCTCTATGAAGGAGCCTTGTCTGGAACAGCAACTGTCCCAGTTCCTCTTCAACAAGGTAAAAATGTAGCGTTTGATATTTCTCTAGAAAATGCCTCATTGAAAAAAATAGAA
>JAHJDR010000161.1 GCA_018812345.1 bacterium
ACTTGTACCATATAACTATCCATAAAAACTCTCCCATCAATACACAGAGCACAAAAATGAAATCCGAAAAACGAAACTCGAAATCCGAAAAGATTTTTTACTCATTCTCCGTCACCTTATATAGCCTCTTACGAGGCCCTCCGTAATCAGATACCAACCATCTACCAGCACAAAAAGCAGCAGTTTAAATGGTAAGGCGACTGTAATAGGTGATACCTGAAACATACCCATAGACAAAAGGATATTTGAGACCGTCATGTCGATAATCAAGAATGGCAAGAACAAAACAAAGCCGATCTGAAATGCCTCCGACAATTCACTGATAACGAATGCGGGTATGAGCACAATGAAATCGTCATCTGCCAATCCATCAAGTGTCACATTCATTTTTAATTTTCTACCTAATCCGTAAAACAGTTTTCTTTCTTTATCATTAACATGCTTGAGCAAAAACTGACGTACAGGTTCTTTTCCTTTGTCTACGGCTCTTCTCAAAACATCCACGGAAGCTGTTGATAATATCTCTTGATTCGTATCGGCAGATTTAATCACATCTTTGGCAGCATCATAAACTTGTTGTCCCACAGGTAACATGACATAGACTGTTAAAATAAGTGCCAGACCTGTTACAATTTGATTGGGGGGTATTTGCTGTGTGCCCAAAGCAGAGCGCACTAAAGATAACACCACAGCTATTTTGACAAATGACGTGGTCATCATCAAAATAAAAGGTGCTAATGACATGAGAAAGAGAATGAATAAAATTAGAATAGGTTTTGAAATGGGCTGATCTTCAAAAGACCCGGCTGTTTGTGCATACACTGTTGCGCTAACCGCAAACACAAACAAAAAACCTAATAAACACAATATTTTCTTTTTCAAAGTTTTTCCTCCTTAATCATCCCATTCACAAAGCGTGTTCATAGAATGATCCGTCACACCCACAGCAATTTTTTTATTTTCTATGCGAACAATATAAATGGCTTTTCGTTGTTCGAGAGGTTGATAATCTAAGATCTCAATTTCTGATTCTTTGCGATGACGAAGGCGAACAAGATGGGGCATAAGATATTTTATGGCAAAAAACGCAATAACAATAATCACAACCATGATGATGATTGTTTTTGCAAATAGCCAACCATAGGACAAACTTTCTAAATTGGCAGCGTGGACAAATAACATTAATTTTTACCTTTATTAGCGAACAATTTTTATTATGCGTGCACCAAGCTTGCCTTCAACAACAACAAGCTCGGCTTTTGCAACAAGTTTTCCGTTAGCCACGAGATCAATAGGTTCTGTGTGTGGTTTTTTAAATTCGATCACTTCACCTACATTCATGCCCAATATGTCACCTAAGCGCAGTGTCTTTTTAGCCATGACAGCAGCCAGTTGAATGGGAAGTTCATTTGAAATTTTCTTGGCCTGAGATTCTCCTGATACAGGCTTTGGTTCGCTCTGCGTTGGGCGTTCTGCGTGCTGCGCTTTATCCTGTTCTGGTTGTTGTGTTTGCTGAGGTCTCGGAGGATTGGGTTGTTCTGGCGCGGCTTGACTCGGTGGTGTTTGTTGTGGCGCAGGTCTTTGAGGTCGTGGTCTATTCATTGAATCAGACATGCCCGCCGATGCACCACGCTGCGCTCTGGGACCTGGAGGTGGTGGTGTTGCCTGCGATGGCTTAGGTTTGGGGGCAGCTTGGCCTTCTTTAAATTCCGTAGGATCCAAACCAAGTTCTTTCATTAATTCTTCATCAAAAACATCATTTTCACTCATGGCATTCCTTTGTTAAATGCTTAATTTAACTGTCTAAATTCTTAACAGCATTTTCACTAACTGTAAATTACTTTTACTCAACTAGCATCTAGCGTCTGTCGTCTGTCGTCTAGCGTCTATCGTGTAGTAGGCCAACTCTACGCTAGACGCTAGACGCTTGACGCTAGCACGCCCTTACAAAGTCGACTCAATCTTCGCCTTCACAACATCGTCTTGAGTCTCCAAAGATACCAAGTATCCTTCCTGGCTTTCTTCTGTCGCCATTTTTAACTCAGCCTGCCCTGTAATCTTGTTATTATTCTTTTCAACAAAAGCTTCATCAAAAAGAATAATATCACCTTGAGACAACACATCAACATCCTCAGGCTCTAGTGTCACCCGGGCAACTTCCAGTTGAAAGTTGATTGTGAAATTTTCAAATTGTTTGATGCGATGATTAATAAAATGGTCATAACGCTCAACGCTCTCCATATCTTCTGTTAGAGTTAAGGGTAAAAGAAATTGAACATAGAAATCACGATGAAGATAGGTTAACTTTAATGAGAACAAAACAAACTCATCCTTTTGAGAAAAAGAGCCCTTTACCTGATCTTTATTTCTAATCACATCTTCGTAATTAATATTGAAATTTTTATCATTAAAACGAGCACCTACTTTTTCAATGATGGAAACAAGCAAATACTGAACAACAGCTTCTTCTAAAGCTGTTAGGGGTTTGAGTTGCAACAAGGTTGCCGTTGTTGTGTCTGCTGGCTTATTAGTGAGCACCTTTTGTATGAGGAGTTTTGCCAAAAGCGTATCAAAGAAAACACCAGCCTTTTTTCCATGAGGTTCAATACGCACAACACCCAAGAGTGTTTGATCAGAAAAAACTGACAGAACATCTTCGTAGGACTTTTTTTCAACATGTGTGACCTTCATGTCCAGGTCTTGACCAAATATTTCTTCTAAAGGCGCGGCAATAAGCTTGAGAATATAGGGTCTATTCACAACAAAATAATAAGCATTGAGAAGCCGCTTTTTGAGTTCGATATCCTCTTTTGTGAATTGCGGTAGTTTATCAAAAGGAAATGGCGTCACTTTTGTCATATATATCCTTAACTTAAGGAATTTTATCGAGAAATTCCTAAAAGATCAATTTTTATCGTCTCACGCTTGCCCCGTTTGAGGGGGCAGTCGTCTAGTGCTCAGTGTCCAGTGTTCTGTGTTCTGTGTACCGGAGTTCCATAGTTCCAGAGTTCCAGAGTTCCAGAGTTCCAGAGTATAGTGGATTACCAGTGCTCTGGCACCTTGGCACTTCTGTACACCGGCACCAAGCTCCCCATAGGCAACATAGGTCCAGATAAACGATAGACCCCGTAAAACGGGGCAAGCGCTAGACGATAGCACGTCTTCGCTATACAATATCTATCCGATACACATTCACATGCTTATTGCGTAGATGCTGATACACTTTTGGGCGATACTTGAGAAAAGTGGATCGCACGCCCACATTAGGACACACAAACCGCACAACCACACCATCTTCTGTACGCACAGCTTGAATGCTCAGACCTTCAAAATATTCGTCAGTTAATTCTACAGTAAACTCTTCCTCTCCACGTTCATTCATCCCTATATAAACATGGGACACAATCTCATCTAAATCACGCTCTGAAAAAGACTTGGCGTCTTGTTGAAAACCACCTGATGAAAAGGAAGATTGTTGCCCGACCTTGCCTTGATTAAGATGTTGTGTTGCAAAGGCATTTTTGCCACTACTATCAGAACCAGATTGATCTCTTTTGCTAAGAGATTGATCACCAGCACCACCTTCACCATCACTGCTCTCGCCAAATCCGCCGCCACCACCATCTTCGCTCTCTGATTTTTCGGCGACTCTTTTATGTCCTTCAGCGGCTTGCTCGCCTTCCTTTTTCTCCATCTTTTGCGTGCCTTCTTCTTTTTCAGACTCTTTCACTTGTTTTGATTTAAAGTCTTCATTAGCAACTTTTTTGCCCGCTTCTTCTTTGTGTTTTTCCTGTGAGTGTCTGTGAGTGGCATTCACACGTGATTTTTCTGTCTCTTGTGATTTGTCTTTTACCACACCTAAAATTCGATCGAGCATTGATTGCTTTTCTTCTTTGCTCTTTTTGAGATCATGTAAATGACGAGAAACTGTTTTTTTAGCATCTTGTTCTTGAGCTGTTTTTTCAGACAATTTTGATTCAAACGTCTTCATCGGCTCGGTCTGCATTCTTTTTTCCATTGTTCGCCGTGTGTCCTGCCTTTTATCCTCAGAACGTCGTTCTTCGTCTCGATCAGCTCTTGTTTTGTCAATGTCTACCATTGTTCTTCCTCCACATTACTTTTTGCTTAACTGATGAATCACATTGCCTAATTCATTGAGCACCTTTTGCTCTTCCATAGACAACTGGTTATTCATTTTCTTATGCCAAAGCTCTTTGTGTTTTTCCATCATGTTCATTTCCTGTGCGGCAATAATATAATTTGTTCGGCAACGCTGTAAATGCTTTTCCGCACGTTTGACTTCTTCTTTTTGTTCCTCAATTTTTTGCTCGAGCTCTTCTAAATCTTCTTCCAGTTTACGAATAAAATTCAAATGAACTTGCGGGTCTTTCATTTTTGCTTCACCGCTAGCAACCTTAATGCGCATTTCATTTTGTTCTTTGGCAATACGTTTTAAAAGAGCTTTTTTTTCAAGTTCTAATTTTTCTAACTTCTCTTTTTCTTCTTTAAGCCGTTTGATTGCTTTCGCTAACTCAACCTCAGTCTTTCGCTTTGCGCGCTCTTTAATCACGAGCAAAACATTTAATCGGTATTTAGGTTTCTTTGGCATATCACTCAAATAAATTGATCAACTGTTCAACAGCTTCATTCAAATCAATTTTATCCTCAACAGCTTGTTTCAAAAACTCATTAACATCATCAATCATTTCGATGGCATAATCCACTGCCGGATTACTACCAGATTCGTACGCACCAATTAAAATAAGATCACGTTCCTTTTCATAATTAGCCACAACTTCTTTAAGTTTACGTGCGGCATAGTTGTGCTCAGCACTAACAATATTTGTCATCACACGAGAGACAGATTGGGACACATCAATAGCTGGAAAATGAGCCTGGTTAGCCAAATCACGGCTCATCACAATATGCCCATCGAGAATGGAACGCACTTCATCGGCAACAGGCTCGTTCATATCATCACCTTCAACAAGGATCGTGTAAAAAGCTGTGATGGAGCCTTTATCTGAGTTACCTGTTCGTTCTAATAATTTGGGTAGTGTGGAAAAAACAGATGGGGTAAAACCTTGTCTTGCGGGAGGTTCACCTACAGCCAAACCAATTTCACGCAATGCCCGTGCAAAACGTGTCACTGAATCCATCATGAGAAGAACTTTTTTTCCCTGATCACGATAATACTCGGCAATAGCTGTTGCCACATAAGCGGCTTTAGTACGCACAAGAGCTGGTTGATCAGAGGTGGCACAAACAACGACGGATCGTTTAAGACCTTCCGCTCCTAAATCGCCTTCAATAAAGTCTCGTACTTCACGACCCCGCTCACCAATCAGAGCTATCACGTTAATTTCTGCTTCTGTGTTACGAGCAATCATACCCAAAAGCGTTGACTTGCCCACACCCGCTGCCGCAAAAATACCAACACGTTGCCCCTCGCCTGTCGTGAGCATGGCATCTATTGCTTTAACACCCACAGACATTGTTTCTTTAATACGTCTTCTTTTGAGAGGGTCTGGCGGTGTGTTATGAACAGGATAATGTTCCGTAATGTTGAGAGGCCCATGCGTATCTTCATCAGCCGGATCACCCAGTCCATCGAGAATACGCCCCAACAACTGGGGACCAACAGGCACACGCAAACAATCACCTGATGGAATCACTTCATTCCCCGGACCAATGCCTTCTAAA
>JAHJDR010000162.1 GCA_018812345.1 bacterium
TGACAATTTGCAATAAGCAATTTGCAATTGAGATTGCCAATAGCTAATTGCCATTAGCATATTGTCAATCATGTTATAGTTTCATTCTTCTGATCACCATTGGCACAAACAACAGCAACCACATCCAAAGCAGCGATGTTCCAGGCGTAGCAGCAGCATTCAACGAACACGCACCACCCGCAAGCCAGGCGGTTCCCATGCTTATATCTTCAATGTCTGCGCCATCTGTTGCTTGTGTATCGGCATCTTCAGCAATAGGATTATCTGTGGTCACTGTTGGAGTTACAGAACACATATCAGGGTCATCAACTTTTATTCCATCAGCGCAGATATATTCAGTAACTGTGGTCGTTGTTGATTCTGTTTCTGTAATAGTGACGTATTGTGTTGGTGAGGTGCATTCAGAAACATCAGATACTTCAGTGCCATCACCACAAACAATGACAGTGGCACATTTACATGTTTGGCAACAATTCGTACAACTTGTTGGTTGTTTGTCTACAGGTTGCGCACAGACATAAGTCCACTCAGTAAGTGACGGTGACGTGGGTCTTTCAATGTTTTCTGGAGGAACTGGAATGAAGAGCTCTGGATCGTCAGTTGAGATATCAACAGGAGGTCTTATTTCAAGCGTTTCAGGGTCCACCATCACGAGTGTATCGATATCAGGTCGTATGTTAACAGTGCCTACTTCAATTACTTGAGGTAGTGGTTGTCGCTCAATACTAAAAGTTGGGATATCAACTTCTATGTATTCTTGAGGGAAAGCCACGCCAATTGTATCTTTATCAGCGCCTGTTAGCACAAGTTGGCCACCACTTTGCTGTCTGGCTGGTTGGGCAACGACCTCTTCTGCTGGTAGGGCTGTTGCCTTTGTGCTAAATTTTGATGTGACAGCAGGGGTTGCAGCTTGTGTTTGATTTTGAACTGCTCGTGCTGCTACTGCTGTCGTTGCCACATCAAGTGTGCCTAGTACACGCGTTCCTTGATCATTAACTTCTAGAATATCAGCACCTGCCAAGGCAAACAATGTGCCATCTTCTTTTGCCACAACGCTTTCAATTGGATTCTGAGTTGTGACCTCACGATTGATGACCCTGCCATTGCGGAAGGTGGTGATGATATTATCATTCCATGTTAACAAAGCACCATCAGGTGTTTTTGTAAGGCCTTCTGCTTCAAGTGTGTTTCCTCCTACAGAAACCTGTTCTAAAAGAGCGTTGCCAGAAGGGGCTACAGGAATTCTGAAGACTTGATTGTTGGCATTGGCTATATAAACCATGTCATCAATTGTTGTCATATCCGTTACTGTACCTACATTTGCGAGTTCAAAATTATTAATGATATGACCTTCGCCTGTCACACATTGTAAAGTGCGCTGATCAGCAGTGTAGCTACACATAGCCATTACGGGATCTTCTCCATTTTCGCATTGTACATTTTCTTCGCAATATATAGCTCCGGAGTTGTTTTCAACACGAGCGTAATTATCATTACACACTATTTCACAGCTGTCATTGCATTGAGAATTGGCAACAGGGCTGGAACCATCACATTCTTCATCTGCTTCTTTAACATTGTTGTTACAGGCTTCACTTTCTTCGCAGTATATGCCGCCAGAATTATTTTGGATACGTGTATAACCATCAAGGCAAACTATTTGGCAGCTATTGTTACAAGCAGAGTTTTCTATAGGGCTTGTGCCATCGCATTCTTCGCCTGCTTGAACCCAGCCATCATCGCATTCGGGTAATTGACAGTCGTTTCGACATGTATCTGTATTAATTGTGTTGCCATCGTCACAAACTTCACCTGCAAGGTCAACGCGACCATTGCCGCATTCTTCAATAGAAAGACATTCAGCGCTACAACCGTCACCAGAGGTTGTATTCCCATCATCACAAACTTCATTGCCATTTTTAATGCCATCACCACAGTATTCAGCAGCCACACACGCTCTAATTCCTGATGATGTGCTCAGTGTATACCCTGGTGAACATGACAATACGCAATTATTACATAAACCATGTGCCATATTTGTCGTTGTGTCGCATTCTTCGCCAGCATCAATGTTTCCATTGCCACAATAGGGATTCTCAATACAAGCGGTTGCGCCGGAATTGTTTTGACCTAACGTGGTTCCTTGAGGGCAGACATTTTCACAGTTTGAACAATCAGCTCCTGAAATAGTTGGAGAACCATCGCACTCTTCGCCAGCATCAATACTCCCATTGCCGCAAAGATTTTCACATACAGGTGGTTTATACGATGTGTTTAATGTCATGCCATCACGGCAAACAATTACACATCTCAAGCAATCAGCATTAGCGGGCGCATTGCCATCACACATTTCCCCGGCTTCTTTAATGCCATTACCACATTCTGGTAAGGCTTGCTCAATAGTACAGTTAGCAGAACAGCCGTCACCCTCAGCATTGTTTCCATCATCACATTGTTCAGGGTTTCTTGAGTAAGGATTGTTTTTTAGAAAACCATCTCCACAATAAGCTTCTTCGCAGCCTATACAGCCATCATCAGTGTTAGAATTGCCATCATCACATGTTTCGCCTGTTTCTAAAATACCATTGC
This sequence comes from bacterium, assembly GCA_018812345.1. GTDB lineage: Bacteria > UBA10199 > UBA10199 > UBA10199 > JADGCS01 > JAHJDR01. Next base: position 2,590 of record JAHJDR010000162.1, read on the forward strand.
CACATTCTGGCTGGGCTTCGATTTGACAACGATTAGAACAGCCATCGCCCTCAATACTGTTTCCATCATCACAGGCTTCAAAATGTGTGTAATTATCTAATGTACGTGCATTTGTGCCATCATAATTTTGTACAATGCCATCTCCACAAAAGGGACGCGTGCAATCATTCATGCAGCCATCTGTTTCAATCGTGTTGCCATCATCACAAGCTTCTGCTTCAACATATGTACCATCGGTTTGTGTGTAATTAGCTGTAAGGACTCGCGCATCACCACAGACATTATAGGTGCAATCCTCTTTGCAGTAATAACTTTTTGTATCACACTCTTCAAAGCCTTCGCGTTCGTTATTGCCACAAACAGCTGTGGGTGCTACAACGCCACCTGGATCAACGGTATGACCAGGGTCTGTTATGCCGCCCTTTGGAGAAGTTACAATTCTAGCAGGTTGCTCAGTGACCATAGAGCGTGTTTGTGAAAAGACTGTGCTTGGAAGTGTTAAAAGAAGGATAAATATAATAAAAAATAGGCTCAATACGTTTTTGTTTATGTGATGTGTTTTCATGCCCCATTACTGTGCAATATGCATGCCATGAAGAATTATTAAATCACGAATAATTATAACACGTTAGAAGGCGGTTTATTTGGTAGGTGGTGACTTTATCTGACATTTTTTTCAAATTGATAATAATGTTTTTTCTAGCGAAGCATGTCCTGCTTAGGTTTGGGTGTTTTTTGTAGGTGTTATGATAGCACGAATGTGTTTTGGGAAAAAAAACCACAACAAAAGAATGATAAAGGCCCAAAGAAGAAGCAAAGAAAAAATCCAAAACATGGCATCGTGCAAGATAAATTTTGTCTCGGCAAACTTTTTTATTTGCATGAGCATCGAAGGGTCCATGAGTTTATCAGGATTACTTTTTAATTGTGTTACAAGTGGTTTTAAAACGCTGGTGATATTAATGGACAATAGATTTTTGTTAAATTGCCAAATGAGAACAATTCCCATGAGTGACGTGCCTAAAGTGCTGCCAATATTTCTTATCCAAAAAATAGCTGATGTGGAAAGGCCTATCATGTTTTTGGGGACATCGTATTGTGTTGTGATGAGCACAATGGGGTAATTAAAGGCCATGCCAACGCCCACAAGGCAAAGCCCCAAAATAATTATTATTGTTGTGAGGTTGTAAAAATAAAATAAGATCACACTAAGGCCTACAACCAGTAAAACAAATCCAAATAAAAGAAGTTTTTTGTAATGAAAGGTTAATAAAAGGCGGGTGCTAAAAATACTGGAAAATAACCACGCAAATGTAAAAGGAACAAGCAGCAAGCCTGACTCAGTTGGGGTGTAATCATAAACAGTTTGGCAGAGCAGGGGAAAAAAACTGACAATACCAATGAGGATGGCAGAGCCCAAAAAACCGGTGATACACGTCATGATAAAAATGCTGTGTGTGAGCAGTTTGTGAGGTATGAGCGGGTAAGGTGTTTTTTTTTCGGCATAGATAAACACAATAAAACCAAGGAATGCGATGATGCCTAAGATAGAAATGTAAGGCATCTGATCTGTTTTAAATGTCGTGACAGTGACGAGAAGAAATACAATAAAGATAATAGAACTGAAAAGTGATAGCGGTGATAGTCTTAATTCTGAATCTTTTACAGCAATGTCTTTGAAGTATTTAACGACAAAGAGCAGGGCAAAAATACCGGGAACAATGTTGATAAAGAAAATCCAGCGCCAGCCAATTGATTCTGCCACAGCGCCACCAATAAAGGGACCTAAAATGCTGGCCACGCCCCAAACAGAAGATATGGCGCCTTGCATTTTTGCTCGGGCTTTAATATCAAAAATATCGGCTATAATGGTAAAGGCCAGAGGGAGCAGCCCGCCGCCGCCAAGCCCCTGAATGCCACGAAAGACAATAAGCTCTGTAAACGATTGGGCTATGCCACAAAGAAAGCACCCGATAAGAAAAATAACCATAGCCAAAATAAAAAGTGGTTTGCGACCCCAGCGATCTGCAGCACGACCCCAAAAGGGCATGCCGATAGTGGCTGTGAGTAGGTAAATAGTAAAAATCCACGCATAAGATTCAAAGCCCCCTAGGTCGCGAACAATGATGGGGGCTGCTGTGGCAACGATTGTGATTTCAAGAGCTGATAAGAAAATACCCAATAAAGCGCTGATAGTTATGAGAAGACGAAAGCGTTGTGACATATTTTATTTCCTCATCACACAATACAAGGCTTTGGGGTTTGTGGCTCGTTTGGATCGAAATTCAGAATCATCAATGGAGATGTCTTTTAAAAAAGGTGAAAAAACCTCACGAATCATTTCTTCTGAGAGGCGGTTAGGTCCTTGGGTTCCCGGTTCTTTTGTGCTGAAGCATTTTAGTAATAAAGAACCTGTGTCTGTTAGTCTGTCATTAATCATTTTTGCGTATAGGGGACGGTGTTCTGGGCGTAGACTGTGAAAGCAACCACGATCTATAATGATTTCAAATGACCCTGTGATGTGACTTTCTTTCACATCATCTTGTTCAAAGTGTATTTCCACGCCTTCTTGTTGTGCACGCAATGTTGCGCTATCTATGGCAGCTTGTGAAATATCAACAGCTGTTACGCGAAAACCTTTTTTGGCCAAATGTATGGCTTGTGTTCCAGGGCCAGTGCCAAGATCAAGTGCGGTAAGATTTTTTAATTGAAGCGTGCTGAGTGTGTTGTCAAAATCATGATCAAAATGATCTGCAAACCAGGGCATGTTTTCTACGTCATTTTCTTGGTAATACTTATCCCAATCTATTACGGTGGGTCTGTCTGGGTTGTTGGTTTGATTGTTATTTGTTGTGGTCATGAGTGCACTATAGGCTATGTAGGTGTAAGTAATCAATATACAAAAACAAAACGACAAAATATTGACTCATTAACCAAAAAGAGTAATAGAGCTGACTAGGCATATGGGATCTTTTATCGTACAGCGTATTGCGTACCGCGTACTGCGTTAGCAAAAGATATCCAGAAAATATAACAATATTATTTTTTTAGGAGGCAACTATGTCAGGAGTTCTACCTGTGTATACTTCTTTGGTGAGTCCTGTTAGCGCAGCTGTGGTTAATTTAGCCTTAGCATCTTCAAGTGCGGCAGGAACAACAAAATCTTTTTTTGATGGTCTTAGGGAGACTAAACAACGAAACGCACAAGATGCTTTTATGGCTAGAATCAATGTTAAACATTCGAAAAGTCTTTGGGATTTGCCCGGAAGTGAGGGGCAAATTATTCATACTCATGGTGGTTGGATTAATAGTAGGGTTGAGCGCCCAGCCTATGCTTTTAGAGCAACAGGCCTTGTCCCTAAAGTAGCTGTTGTGCACATGCATGAGCGTGTTCCAAGAAGTAATGCTCGTTTTATAGCTGAAAACTTTATGGATGGTGTACGCGGGATGTTTGTTATTAACCCTGATCATCTGGCCTATTTTGAACGCGGCCAAGACAGCGCGGTTTTTACATATGTCAGGGGCATATCTCCTGAAATTGGTCCTGACACGGAGGATGGGGTGCCCTTCTTACACCGATCAGCCATTCATTTATTGAGTGCCTTTATACAGCACCCCACTCATTTTCCAGAGGGTTCTTTTTCATTAAAAGCCCGACGTCCAGATCGATTTCTTCCTGTTGCGGCCTTGGTGGAAAGAGTAGCTGAAGAAGCTTCAGTACTTGAACTAGCTGAAGATAGCATCACTGAAATAGAAGGTTAAGAATTGTTTTAGAGATAGCTTCCAATTAATTCTAAATTTTGATTATTGGATTCTGTTTTTTGCAAGTCAACCAGGGCGTCTCTAGCGTCCTGGTTTTTTTTTGCCTGCTTGCCTAGAATTTTGATCATTTCTTTTCTAAGGATTTTATTAGGTTCGTTGTGAACAGTGCGGGCAATTGTGGAGAGGGTATCTTGTGATGGATTTTCATATTTATTCAAAGACTTGAGGGTCCAGAGTTTAACATCAGAGGATGTTTCTGTAGTTAGTTGCGTGTTTAAGGTGATTTCATTTTCAGGTGTTGGCATAGAACCTAGGGTTTTAGCCGCTGCTGAACGCACCATGTCTGAGGCATCATCCAAATAAGAGGAAACTGTTGTGCTCAAATCAGGATCTTTTGTGTTGCCCAATGCTGTGAGATACAAAGCCTTGTTGTCTGGGTTTGTTTCGGTTTCCAAAGATTTTAAAACAGTGTTTTTTACTTGTGACAAATACTCTGGTTGCGTGTTTTTGTTTTTACCAGCCAATGTTCCTAATGTGAGCAAGGCAGTGCTAGCGATATCCTGATTGTTTTCTGTTGAACCAAATAAATTTGCCTGATCAAAAAGAGTTTGTACAGCTTCAGGTTTTGGGCTGGGCACATCTTGCAAGGCAATCATGGCACGCATACGGTTCATGTTATCAAACTGTTCATTGTCTATTACTTGGGAAAGGGCTGTTTGAGCTTCATTATTTCCTGCTAGTTCCAAGGCTAGAAAAGCACGGGATTGATGCGCCTTTTCCAATGAACCTTCTTTAATTGCTTGAATCAAAGATTGAGCGCCCCCTTTAACATGATTTACATATTGCACCATGAGATCGAGAGCTTTTCTTTTATCTGCGGGTGTGTCGGCATTCATGCTGGCACTAAACTCAGATAAAATTGAATCCCAATCACGATTCTGAATATTATCGATGGGGTAGACAGCTTGGTAGTCTTTTTTCTGTGGTTGTTTTTCAAACTCTTCAAGTGTTGTGTGTGCATCTTCTGAAAGAGGTTGGTTTAGAACGTCTTGAAAGCCATAATTGGTTAATGTGATTTTAAAATGTGTGATCGCTTTCATGAAAGGCTCGTTATTATTTTGAACAAGAAGTTCTTCTGTGCCGATCATGGATTCTATCCAAGGTGTTTGACGAGAAAGTGTGATTTCAAAATGTGAAGACTTAATATCTGATGTTGTTTGTGCGTTAGGCATTTGCGTATTAATGGCCGTATACTTTTGCTTATTTTTTTGAAGAGTCACATTTGTATCATCAGCAGCCTCAATGGCATAATGTGCCGTGTAAGTGCCCATCGTGTTGGTTTGCCTTGTTTCCCATGAGTTTGTTTTTTGATCATCAGGAAGATTGAGTTGCATTTCTTGTATGATGTTTTTGACAATGAGAGCATCAGTCTTTGTAATGTTTTTGGAAAAACGAAAATGACTTACGTGACAATCATTGGTTATATCAAAAAATAAAGGTTGTGATAAGTTTTTAGCGCGTAAGCGGTCGTGTTTTTCGTTAATGATATATTCAAGATCTGAAAACTGTGCCTTTATGGTCGTGCTCTGATTTTTTGATTTGAGGGCCAAAAGGTGAAGACTGCCTTCTATAAGAGTTTGTGTGTTTTTATTTTGGCTTAAAATGGCAAGATCAAGGTCCATGTTGGCAGAGATGTCGTAATCTAGTTTGTCTCCAGACTTAAAAGAACATGTTTCCTGTGGATCAAAAGGAAAAGATGTTTGTGTATTTTTGTAGACTATCACGCTTACGAGCACAAGGATCGTAAGCGTGATAGTAATGAATAATATTGTTTTTCGTTGTTGCATTATAACTCAAGTGTTTCAGTAGAAGAACGATTAAGTAATGTATGGTCATAGGAGTACCCATGCCAGCTTACAATTTTCTTTTCTTCCACAGTGTGCCAATAAGTGTGACAGGACCATGGTTCATACCAGTGTTTACAATGCACATGTTTATCTTTGACATAGACTTCAATATAACCGTTTAGCGCTGTAATTTCTGTTGAAAAATCAATATCACCTGTGACATCTATGTGTGTGGAATCTGTTTCTTCAAAAGAGAAAGTTCCTGATAAAGGTGCACGGGCATCTAATATAGTAATGTCAGCTTTCACACCGGCTTCTGCAATGAGCGCATTAACAGACGCTGTAGCACTACCATCAAAGTCTAAATAGGGTGTGAGTGTGGGACCTGCAGAGCCAGAAGCATTGCCATCATCATCTAGAGCGGCATGAATAGCAAAGTCTGCTTCAAAGCCCAGGGTGCCTGAGGCACAGGCCTCAACATCAACACTGACAATCCAAATGCCATATGAGAAGGTAGCACAAACACTCTTGTCCACATCCCAGTCTTTTTCCCAGTCAAAAGAGGGAACTTCTTTGTAGTAGTTATACAGAGTGTAGTCTAAGGCAGAGATAGAAAAGCTGACAAAGCTATCTTCAATAGAAGTGTTGGCTTTGGCTTCGGCATAAACATCCAGAAGTGTGGCACCTATCCAACCTTTGAGTTCAACATCAGCCCAGGTATGTGTAAATGCTCCCGTAAAGTCCAAAGTGTTATCTGTCCCAAAATCAGCATAAACAGCCATTGTACTTTTGGAACCCCAAGTGTTTGAATACTGGGTGTCATAAGTTAAGCTAGGTGAATTGCCTTCAGGTCGCGGGTCAATAACCGAGAATTCAATGTATTGGCAGTTGTTGTCATTATCTTCCCCATAGCCGTAACCTGTGGCTTCGGTTAAGGGGGTAAAGGCGTCTAGGCTAAATTCAGCTTCTGCATCGCGCGCGATATTAATACAGCCGCGTAAAGAAAAAATAGAATGATCATCCCAGGTGCCATTTTCTTGTACAGCTTCCAAGGTATCGCCTTCCATATAAAGATCAAAAGTATAATAATGATTATGACCAGGTGTCATGCTGGTGACTTCTTCCACGCGATCATGTCCAGAAGCCGCATCTTTGACTGAATGGATTGTCATAGGACGCCAGTCGCCATAACTGCATGTTGGGTTGGCACCACTTTTGGGGCAAATATCAAAACGTATTTCTGTATCACCTGTGAGCGCATTGTCTCCTGTTATTGCGACGCCACTCATTTTAACAGCAGCATTGGCTCGGATATGAGGCGAATTGTATTCATCTTCTTCTATGGGCACATCTTCATGATCGGTGTCATCATAGAGAACAATGTTTGAAGATTGAATAATAAGATCAGTAAAAGACAAATCAAGGCCTGGATTTTCATCGACTGTTACAGAGAAAACACATCCTGTTTCACCAGCAGTGCTTGTACAGGCTTGGTTCTTTGCGTTTGTGAGAAAGTATGTTGCAAAAGCTGTAACATTATTTTCTTCAGCATCTTCCTGGGCTTCCGTGATTTCATTGTAAGGATCAATTTGTGTAAACACATTAAAGGTGAGACCATCACCAACATCCTGACAATCGCTATGAACAATAAATTCTTTTGTGAGGGTCGTGGCTTTTTCAGCGATAAGGTTGTTAAAACGGATGGTACCCAAACCACAACTATCAAGAGCGGCAAGCTCTTCATCTGTGGCATTCTCAGGTGGCGCTTCTAAAAGGCCGACAATGACATCTAAATAACTTAAGGCATCAGTGGATGTGACTGTTAAGGTCACGGTAACCTTATGGTTTACCTGGAGTGTGAGTGGTGTGATGCCCAGGCCTGTGACAGTAATATCACCAGCGAGTGTGTCACCAGTGCCTGTTGTGGCACAACTTGTGAATAATGTGAATACGATGAACGGTAATAATATATATGTATAGATTGTTTTCAAAAAGCCCCCTTTTGAATTTGATTAACTCTGCAAAAACTAATGAAAAATGTATACTAAAAATAAAAAAAAAGAGAAGGAAAAATATAGGTGCCGGAGGCGAGAGTGCCGGAGTCCCAGGGTTCCAGAGTTCCAGCGTTCTATGTCCTGGAACCCTTATTAGTCGCTCGTCGCTCGCCTGCCCTGTTTTTACGGGGCCGCTCATGGTACGTCAGCATAAGTGCTTAGTATACAGTAGCCATCACTAATCACTAATCACTGAACACTGAACACTAGACGCTAGACGATGGACGCTAGACGCTAGACCCTGTTTAGCCCTGGCACTCCGGTACTCCGGCACATTGGTCCTAAGACTGGACACAAATGTGTCCATAAATTTAAAAAAATAAGAACCTTTTGATGTGTTTGTGCGACTAAAGAGATACAAGGTTAATTCATTTTTTGAGAGGAAATTATGAAAAGAGTATTGTTTATTAGTTTTATTATTATTTCATTGTTTATTGGCCAAACAGCACAAGCTGTTTCCTGGATTCAGAATACTGATGATCCTTGGGGCGGATTTGATGGCTCTTTGATGTCTATTCAGGGCAATAGCTATGCGCGTCCTGTTTTTGTTGATATGACGGGCGATGGTCATGATGATGTTTTGATTGGTGATAATGAAGGCTTATTATCCTATTATGTGGCTGAGAGCGCAGGTATTTATACGCGGGACACAACAACTTTTAGTTCCTTTGATGTCGGTTCAAAAGCCTATCCCTTTGTTTGGGATCTCGACAATGATGGTGATCAGGATGTTGTTGTGGGAGCCACTGATGGCACCATTACAATTCTTATTAATAATGGGAGTAACGAATTTACTCAGGACACTGATACGAGTATTGATGTTGGTGCTTATTCAATGCCTTTTGTAGCTGATGTGAATGGCGATACCTACCCTGATATTATTGTGGGTGAATTTTCTGGCGATATTAATCTCTATCTTGGTGATGCTACAGGTGGGTTTACAGAAGATACAACAATTTTTGGTGGTATTGATGTTGGTTTATATTCATTTCCTTTTTATGTTGACGTTAATGGTGATACTCATGGTGATTTGCTTGTCGGAAATGATGATGGTGAAATAAAGTATTTTGTTAATGATGGTTCTAACAATTATATTGAGAACACAACAACATTTAGTGGTGTTGATGTGGGCGATGATGCCAGACCGTTTGTGCGTGATGTAGATGGTGATGGTAATGCCGATCTGATTATCGGTAATGATGATGGAGAATTAAAACTCTACACTGGTGATGGTGCTGGGACGTATGTAGAAAACACAACGTTATTTGGCAGTTTTGATGTTGGTCGACATGCTTACCCCTTTGTAGCTGATGTTGATTGGGATAGTGATTATGATGTGGTTGTGGGAAATTATGATGGTGAATTATTTGTTTATATTAACGATGGATCAGCCAATTATTCATTAGATACAAGAGATACAAGCCTTGATGTTGGGTATAATGCCGTACCTGTTGTGGGCGATGTGAATGATGATGACTTTGTGGACCTTATTTCAGGGGCCTCAGACGGAACTCTCTACCTTTATCTAAATGATGGCACAGGGACTTATACACTAGATACAACAATCTTGAGTGCTTTTAGCGTTCGTAATTTGTCTGTACCAGCGTTAGGAGATATGGATGGCAATGGTGAGCTAGATATTATCGTTGGTGATATTGATGGAGGCATATCTTTTTATAGGAATGCGGGAAGTGGTACATTTACAGATAGTTCCACATCTTTTACTGGTTTGGCGACACCTAATGAATCCGTACCTGCTATTGGTGATGTAGATGGTGATGGTAATTTAGATGTTATCGTGGGTGATTCTCAAGGGAATGTCGAGCTGTATGTAGAGGATTTTGTTGTTGATGGTTATATGGAAAACACGATTCTTTTTAGCGGTGTTTCTTTTGATCATACAGCTATTCCTGTTATTGGTGATATAGATAATGATGGGTATAATGATGTTCTTTTTGGTCATAGTGATGGCAGGTTGGCTCTTTATTTAAATAATGGTGATAATACCTATACAGAAAATACAACAATTCTGAGTGCTGTTAATGTAACCTTTAAAGCCTTTCCTGTATTTGCAGATTTAGATGGTGATGGGTTTTCTGATTTGCTTGTTGGCAACGAATATGGACAGCTCTATCTTTATCTTGGTGATGGTGTGGGTAATTATACACAGGATACCACAAGTCTAGTTGATGTATTTGTTGGTAAGACTGCGCGTCCTTATGTTGCCGATGTCGATGGTGATTGTGATTTGGATATCTTGGTAGGTACGTACACAGGTAAAATCTATTATTTTCAAACAGATTTTGATGACGATGGTGATGTGACTGATGATTGTGTTGTTGAAGAAGAAGAAACTGAAGAAGAAACTGAAGATGAAGTAGACTCTTCAGACACATCTGACACGACCGACGTGTCTGATGCGTCCGAACCGTCAGATAGTGACCCTGATTCTGATTCTGATTCTGATTCTGATTCTGATTCTGACACAACCCCTGATGCCGGAACCACAGAAGAACCAGCTATAGAAGAAGGCTCTGGAGCCACAAGCACAGGCTGTGGTTGTGATCTGACAGCCACTAGTCAAAGCTCTGTATCGAATATTGGTTTAGTTCTTTGTTTATTACCCTTGTTAATTATTCTTGCCTTACGAAAAAGAGCAAGCAATTTACTCGCTAGACGCTAGACGCTAGACGCTAGACGTATCTTGTTGTTCTTTGCTGTCTACCATTGTTAACAAAGTCATACAAAGTGTCTCAATATTAATAAAATCAAATAAATCATGTCGTTGTAATCCTGTTCGCATAAATAAAAATGCATTATTACCTCACTTTTATAGCAACTATCTAGACTCATAGCCGATAATATTAGTAGAGGTTATATTATGAGATACAGAGATAATGAACTACAAATAGTCACAATCGACGAAGAATTGAAAAAAGAAAAAGATATCGAATCCGTCACTCATGATGATTTTCAAGAAATTTTTGAACGTTTTTACGAGATTGAAATAAATAGATTAGAAGAAGATTATAAAGAGCTTAAGCAGACCATTCATTAGTTTGTTTGAGCATGACTGAAATAATGTGACAAAAAAAACCCCAGCACCGTAAAGTACTGGGGTTTTTTGTTGCCTGACACTCTCCTTAGTAGGGGTGTGGGCAGAAAAATCGAAAGAAAATTATAGAGAAAGAGCTGTGATAAAAGCAAAAATAACAAGAGATTCCATAAAAGCCAAAGCAATAATCATAGGTGTTTGAACTTTGTCTTTTGATTCAGGGTTGCGTGTAATGCCTTCAAGGGCAGCAGCAGCAGCTTTTGATTGTGCCAGAGTGCCAAGGCCTGCAGCCATTGCCATGATCAAGCCAGCACCAATAGGAGCGAGGTCTAATCCTGTGTTGACAGCTTCAACAACTTCAGTGCCTGCAAAAACATTTCCACAAACAATAAAACTAACAATAATTGTGATAAAAAAAGTAATGTGTTTCATATTTCTTCCTTCCATTCAAACGACTTTGGACTTTAGTCCTTAGTCTTTGGTCTGTTTAGTGGTCATGGACTTCAACAGCGAGTCCAATATACACAGTTGATAAAAGTGTAAAGACAAATGCTTGGATAAACGATACAAAAATGCCAAATCCTAGAAAAACAACAGGAACTAGAATGGGGGCCATATCGGAAAAAGTTGAGAGCACCATGTGGTCTCCATAAATATTTCCAAACAATCGAAAACTTAATGATACAGGTCTCATGAAATGGCCTAGCACTTCAATGAGAAAGAGCAGGGGGGCCATAAAGAGTATGCGAAAGAGAATCATGCCAATAGATGATCCCAGATTTGGCCCAATAAAATGTTGGATGTAATTTTTGAATCCTGTGCGCGAAAAACCAATGTAGTTGTAATATACAAAAACAGTAATCGCGACAGCAAAGTTGGTGTTTACATTTTCTGTTGGTGGCAGAAATCCTGGAATGATGCCCATGAGATTTGAAATAAATATGTAAATAAAAATAGTGCCAATGAGTGGAAAATAATCTTGGGCATGGTGTGGGATAATGCTTTTCATGAGATCAAGAAGTTGCTCCACAGCCACTTGAAAAATGTTTTTCAAACTCACTTTGCCATCAGGAATGATTTCATCATCTGCTTTTTTGAGTGAGAATCTGTATAAGAGAGAAAATATAAATAAGATAACAAGTACGATGAGACCATGGGCTATGTGTAGGTATTCCAGCGGAAAGGTTTTGCCCGTTAGAAGTTTGGTTAAATAAGGTACGAGGAGAAATGTGTCAGCGCTTAGAAGCATCGTTGTTCGTTGTCCGTTGTCCGTTGACCGTATTTTTATTTAAATACTGGTACAAAAAAACAGCAGGTATGAAGCTTAGGTAGCCAATTCCGAAAGCAATTGTATTCACATGAAGAACACGGAAAGCCAGTAACAGCACACCAATTACGAAACTGAGCTTAAACATAATCAACAGTATCGTAAAGCCTAACCTTGTGTAGTTTTGATTCAAAAGCTTGGCAACGATTTTTATAAGAAAAATAAAATTAGCTGTGGATAAAATAGTTCCCAGTAAAATACCTAATGCCACAGTCCAAGAAGGGTAAAAAACAAGTGATAACATTAAGCAGCTCAAGCCTATTCCTAAGATGCTAAAAATGAGAATGTTGAGAGCGGGTTCGGTTTTGTCATGAGTATTAATTGTTTGTGTCATCAGTTATATTCTTTTTTTGAAAGTAATTTATATATTTGAAAACTAAATAAAAACTACCCGCCATTCCTAAAAGAACCCCTACAATAAGTAAGAGTGGTTTTGTGTTCCAAGCACTATCAAGGTATTTGCCTACAAAGGCTCCCAAAACAACGCCAACCACAAGTTGCACACTGATCACACTATAAGTGGCGTATGCCCTAAAGGTAGAATCAGGTTTTTTGTTGGTTGACGACACGCGGGCCATCCTACTAACGTACAAATCGTTATGCAAGAATATCTCAATTTATTACAACATATATTAGACCATGGGGAAAAGCGTGAAGACCGTACAGGCACGGGCACACTCAGTGTTTTTGGCCATCAAATGCGTTTTGATCTTTCCAAAGGGTTTCCCTTGGTCACTACAAAAAAATGTCATTTACGCTCTATCATTCATGAGCTTTTATGGTTCTTAAAAGGGGAAACAAATCTCAAATACTTGCACGATAATAAGGTGACGATTTGGGATGAGTGGGCAGATGAGAATGGTGAGTTAGGCCCGATTTATGGCAAACAGTGGACGCGTTGGGAAGATAATAAGGGTGTTAAGATTAATCAGATTCAAGATGTTGTTGATCAAATTACGCATAACCCTAATTCACGGCGCATTCTTGTGAGTGGGTGGAATGTGGGTGATTTGCAAGAGCTCATTGCTGGCAAAAAAACAGCACCACCACCATGCCACACCATGTTTCATTTCTACGTACATAATGATCGCCGGCTTTCTTGTCAGCTTTATCAGAGAAGTGCTGATTCATTCTTAGGCGTACCATTTAATATTGCCAGTTATGCCCTTCTCACCATGATGATGGCACAGGTTACAGGCTGTAAGCCAGGGCATTTTGTGCATACGTTTGGGGATGTGCATTTATATTTGAATCATCTGGAACAGGCAAAGCTGCAGCTCTCACGAGAGCCACGTGCTTTGCCTGCAATGAAAATTAATCCTGAAGTAAAATCGATCTTTGATTTCACATATGAAGATTTTGAACTTGTTGGCTATGATCCGCATCCAGGGATCAAGGCGCCGATTGCTATTTAGCTTTCTGATAAAGAATTCACGAACCCTATCGCACTCAAAAATGCTTGAATTTTAGCAATCCCATCTCCTTGGTCGCACATGAGATTTTGGATTCTTTCAGGATCAGTTTGGCGCACGCAGTAGTTGCGTTTCATCATTTCAAGTAAACTTTCATCACTTAATGTGGCGTCTTTTTTTGTCTCTTGAGCTAAGGGTTCAGAGAGCAGGGGGTATTTGGCTAAAATGGCGTCATCACTTTGTTCAAACACTGGATCTGTTGTATACGTGTAGAGTTGGCACAGCATGCTGATGTCTGTGATGCGGTTATAAAAATAACTTGTGAGCGACGTTTGGATTGCAGCATCACTCATGGCATCAAGGTTTCCCTTGGTGAGTGCAATGTTGTTTAAATGCGCATAACGAGAGGTTTGCCCACCAGGAACTTCGCAAAGCCAATTAAAATAATTTAATGCTTCATCAGGAGAATTGATGCCATCAACGGTTTCCACAAGTCGATCGCGAAACACATTGCCTTCCCCAAAGGTTGATATTTGATTATCCCCATTGCCATTTTGTACTGGCGCATCAGCATAATCTAGTGTTTGTTTGAGGATTGTTTTTAAATCTTGAATAGATGTTATTTGCATACCCATGCCTTTCTTTATTTACCCTAAAGGACAACACTTCACCCAAGCTTTGTATCGCATGTAGGCGGATCAAGTTGCTGTTTTTTTCATATGTTTATTAGATTAATAAAATCAACAAGATATATGGACGAATATAATTCGTGCCTAGATTTGGTAAGGCACACGGATGCTGGGATTATTTTGCGGAAAGTCTTTTGTATTTCTCGTCACAAAGAGCCGATTGTTTTCTAAAGCCGTTGCCCAAATAATGGCATCAGGAAGTTTGATTCGATGTTCTTTTCTTAATTGAACAGCTTTATTAGCCACTTCAGGTGTTGTGTTCAGTAATTTAAATTCATTCAAAAAGTTTCTTAAGAACTTTTCTTCATCATCTGTTTTAGCGCCCACAAGGACTTCCATCCACGTGATAATGCTAATGCTAGGTTCTGTGAATTGACTGATTTCTTTTTTAGCTGGGATTTTGCCTAAAAGAAAATCGATGAGAATATTGGTATCAAACAAGGCTTTCATATTACTCCCATTCAGAACGTAGTTTTTCCTGATAGGTCAGACTATCAATGTCACGATCTTGCCAAAGACCAAAAGCTTGGTCTTTATCTGAGCGATGCAGATCAATGAAATCCTTAATCGCACGTCGAATCACTTCAGCGCGCGAGAGCCCCATTTTCTGGGCAATGCGTGATAAGATCACCAGATATTCTTGTGAAATGCTTATTATGGTTCTCATAATGATATTATATATCATAATCATATATCACTCAATGTTATTATCATATTTCTCAATTGCACCATATGTGCCAAATTAGAGAAATATAAAAACCAGTAATAACAATATGATAAACATGTGTTTGCTTTTAGAAAGTCTCACAGTCTCTTTGATACAGTCTCAGTGGGACTAAATATAAAGTGGGGGTACCCCAAATTGCTCTGCAGTAGCCTGGCGCCTCATACAGTGGGACTAAATATAAAGTGGGGGTACCCCAAATTGCTCTGCAGTAGCCTGGCGCCTCATATGTTCTTACAGGCTTGGAATTATCGGTTGTGGCGTGGGTTTGATGTTTTAGCAATGTTATAAACAATAGTTAACATACTCGCTTGTTTCAATATAAGTTTCTTCAAGATCTGCCATGTCATAGCTGGTCGAATTTACCATGACTGTGCCAGAGTAAGTGGGGAAAGAGCTCGTTGAGTAAGATTCGAATGTTGCGTCTGTGTCTTCCAGGGTCCAAGTTACAGTTATATTCAAATCAATTTCAAACTCAAGGTCGTCTAATGTGAGAATAAGGGGTTCATCTGTTGTGGATTCATAGGTGACGTGAGCCGTGGTTGCCGTGTCTTTTTCGACTGTTACATTGGTGGTGATTAGTCCTCCTGATTGATACGTGTAGATTTCTCCACCACAGTCATACCAGTCTCCAGGAATTTGTAACCCAAACACACCTTCACAATCATCAAAAGTTGCTGTGTTTTCTGCTGTCAAAGTGATGAAATCGCCTGATTCGTCTGTGGTAAGGGTTTGAATTGTGGACTCATAAGAATAACTGCCTCCATTACCGCACAAATAGCTGCTGGAGGTCGAAGATGGTTTGGTTCCTGTATACTCAGCACCAACATACAGGTAATCTTCGGCATCATCGTCGTTTGCCTTGCTAATAAAAACAGAAGCAGCTCCCCAGGAGTCATGAAGAAACTCTGTGATTTGCAGCATATGTGCTGTGGCATAACCTTCAGCAGAGGTGGTTGCATTAGCTTCTGCGCCTGTGTCAGATGTGCTGCTACAGCCAGTAGCTAGTAAAATGATACAAAAAAGAAACGTAGCATATAAGATAGGCATGGATGTTTGTTTTCGATTGGTCATATTTTTTCTCCTAAAAAAATGTTCTACAGGAGTATCTTCAGGGGGTTGCTAATACACAGCTATATTACCTGGCTTTTCCAAAGAAGTAAAAACTTTACTAGCCTCATTTTCCAAAGCTCTGAAGAAGCCTTTGTTGTGGAAGCCATTTTCGTCTATCAAACACCTTTTGGGCACATGCAACTTGAATTCGGCGATAAGGGTGTTGTCCACAAGTGTGGACGTTTTTTGGGGCCTCAAGACAACCTTCTTATCAAGATCATCGATAATAGTGGTATGACATTCAAAAACAATATGTCCACAAATACGGAAGAGCAAATAATTCCTGACGTTCTAGACTTAGATTGGCTAATTAAATCAATGAGTTACGAGTTGCCCCGTCCACAGGTTTCCTTGAAATCGCTAGCTAATAATAATGAGTCTGCTATAATAGAGGAAGTGATTAATTTATTTAACTATACAGATTATCGCATGTTTTTGCAGGATTATTACAAATAGCAAAAGGAAAAAAATCCGTTTTTCTCTTATCGCTATTTTGCGCGACTAGCAGGTATTGGTGGGCAAAGTTATTTGCAGATGATCATGAATGGGAAAAGAAATTTAAGTCCCAAAACAGTACAAAAATTTACAAAAGCCCTTAAGTTTAAGAAGAAAGAAGCCCAGTATTTTGAGAATCTTGTTCTTTTTAATCAGGCCAAAAAAGAAGAAGAAAAAGAAGTTTATTTTGAACGGCTCGTTAAGATTAAGCCTCACAAAAAAATCTCTGAAATCCATAAAGATCGTTATCTTTATTTTACGAATAAGTATCTTGTGATCATACGTGAGATGGTATCATTGCCTCATTTTAAAGAAGATCCTCAGTGGATTTCTGAAAGTCTCAATAAAGCCATCACAGCAAAACAAGTTTCTCAGGTAATTGAGGGGCTTCTAAAACTCGGCTTGTTGGCCCGAAATGAAGAGGGTAATCTTATTTTATCTCAAGGCAGTGTGAAAACGCCAGCTGATGTGGAATCACTAGAAGCCTATCAATACTATCGTTCTATTTTTCATCA
>JAHJDR010000163.1 GCA_018812345.1 bacterium
CTCGTTATTTTTTTAGTAAATAGGATGTGCTGCGCCCTCCTGAATCAGCTTTTTCAAGTATCTTTCTATTTACTAAATCCATAATATCTCGGTAAGCTGTATCATGAGAGCATTTACAAATTTTAGCCCACTTTGTTGTTGTGAGTTTTCCGTCAAAACCATCAAATAGTTTTTGTAATATTTTTATTTGTCGTGCATTGAAATTCTCTTTGGCATGCTCTTTCCAAAACTGTGCTTTTGTCATGACTGAGTTTGTCGTTGATATGCTTTGCTGGATAGAGCGTTGTAGGCAGCTTAAGAACCAGGTAATCCAATCAGTGATATCGAGATTGCCTTTTTGTGTTAATTCTAATGTGTTATAGTATGTCTTTCTTTCTTTTTGTATTTGTGCAGACAT
Organism: bacterium; assembly: GCA_018812345.1. Classification (GTDB taxonomy): domain Bacteria; phylum UBA10199; class UBA10199; order UBA10199; family JADGCS01; genus JAHJDR01. The sequence goes on from JAHJDR010000163.1 coordinate 398, forward strand.
ACTATAAAAACGCTGAGTACTTTTTTCTGATCTGGCTAGAAGCATTTCTGTTATTGCACGAGCCATGCGACCATTTCCATCCTCAAAAGGGTGTAGTGTGACAAACCAAAGATGGGCAATCGCAGATTTAAGAACATTGTCAGTGTTATTAGTCTTATTCAACCACTTAAGAAAAGCCTGCATTTCTTGTGGCAAAACATTTGAAGCAGGCGCTTGGAAATGAACTTTTTCTTTGCCTAGAGGTCCTGAAGCAATTTGCATGGCATCATCATGACTGTCATTACGCCAATCACCTATCCTTATTTTCATATGTCTGTTACGTTCTTTAGGAAAAAGTAGAGTGTGCCATTCGCATAACCTCTTTTTTGTGAGTTTTTGATCATAATTCTTTGTAGCATCGATCATCATGTTAACAATACCATCAATGTGGTAATCAATTTTCTTAACGTGTTTGAAGTTCATATCCAAACGACGCACTATAGATGATCTCACTTGTTCTGTATCGAGGATTTCACCTTCGATTTCATGAGATTTTATAATCTCATCAGTCATGCTTTGTAGGAGTGCTTCTTGTTGTAGTTCAAAACCAATGCTATTCATATGACCAAGCAGGACACCTTGATCGTGGCGCACATCAAGAAGCTGGCGATAAACCAGTTCCTGATCCCAATGGAAATGAGGCCATTTATTTTGTTGATAGATATACATTAAAAATTAAACTACGCAAATTATGCGTATATTATCTCGCTAATCTACGCATAAAGCAAGTCTAATCTCATTAAAATATGCGGAGAATAAGATAAATGCGGGATCAAGTCAGGATTTGCCCCCCCCTATTTGTTTTCAAGATTCTGTTTTCTAATCTTAATAAACGAACCAATGAGATCATAAAGTACGACACCAAGAACTATAAGACTACTAAATTTATTAATAAAATACATTTGTGAAATAATGGCTGCTAATTCTATGCTGAGTAAAATAAGAAAAGTATAGAAAGAGCCCGCATACAAATGGCCTGTGCCAAAGGTAAACATTATGGAGAAAATAATGGCTATACCTTGTTTATTACGTTTCTTGAGATCGCTATGATCAGAACTAGGCGTTTCATTTTGCTCAAAAAACTCATCGTAGAGTTTTTTAGCATCTTCAGCCTTATCTTCAGGTACCATAAACCGTATTTCAATGTAGGGCCCTAACAAGCCCAGTTGTGATCTATGATTATCCCCTTGAGCCAAACATTCAATCCCATGATCCTCCAAACAGGCTTTAAAAACCTTCCCACTAATCTGATCACGCGTACTGCCTATGGTGACGAAGTTGTTTGTAGTCATTGTATTTTCCAACTTTTCTGATCTTTGTAGTATTTATAGGCCATGAAATAGTGCCAGCCTGGTAATAAAACTATTAATAAACAAAAAGCAATTATGTTATTAATTGTAAACAGTAGTGTTGAAGCAATTATTCCGCATAGTAAAGCATATAATATGCCTTTTAAGAATGTATGATGTTTTTTGAAAGGCCATGTTTTATTGTTGGGACACAATTTCTTATATAGCTTATATTTGGCTTCTATCATACCAATATACATCACAGGAAAGAAGAATATAATCATGTAGCTAAACAGTATTATAATATGTTGTGTTTGGATAGGGGAGTGCTGTCGTAGATAAAGAATAACTCCCAATAAAACAGAGAAAGCAAAGAACTGTGCAGCTATTGCAGTAATGATAACTTGTTTGTATTTCTTTTTAAATAGTTTTTGTTGTTCAGTTAAATTGTTCATGATTCTATTATTATTCTTGTGCTGGTTCTGGTTTCTTCAAAGCTTCTAAAACAAAATATCTGTGATAAAACGGATAAGCTTTAACCAAAAAATCCTTTATTCTAGTCGGTTCAAAGTCCCAAAAATAATCAATGTTATAATTTGTGACTATTCCCATATATTTTTTATCTTTTTTTGATAGTACTCTGACAATATCTCCCAAATATTTTATTTTACCAGGCTCTATATAGATTGTTTGATAAATTCTTTTTGAATATAGATAGTTGCCTACAAAATACACAAATCTTGTGAATATGTATTCACCAGGTTGGCCCATAATTAAAAACATGTTCGTGCCAGGATCAGCATAATACTGTACTTCTTTTTTCTTTTTATCAGGTGAAATGAAATATACTGTGACTCCGAGTGGTTGCTGTTTTTCTTCAAAATTGGCGAAAATATCATCAACGCTTTTAAAGTCTTTAAATTTGTCCTGATTAAACTTCTTGGGTTCCATATATGTCTTAATCCCCATAGCAATGCCCCCTTCGCCACTTTTTAAATGGGGATAAATTTGCTTTGTTTTAATTGAAGATTTTGCAAAAACTATAGATGAAAAGGATAATGTAATTATTAGAAAACATATTGCTTTTGACTTCATAAATCACTCACATTTTCCAGGGGTTTTAATGCCATAAAAAAGATTGATAAAAGCTCCTTTTGAATAACGAGACCAATCAGCAACTTTCCCATCTGGGTATCTTTGTCTTACACTCCAAAAATATTTTGTATGTGGTTGAAGGGGAGGGTATATTTGGATGTTATTGGATCTGATGTTTTCGACATAGTAGACTCTTTCGCCTCTATCAGGCAGGAGCTTATTTCCAGTTAATACATTATAAATAGCCACATCGTAAGTGATGCCTAACGGCTCTTCGTTAGCAAACTTTTCCCAGCTTAATAAAGGTGTGCAACTATTAACTCGTGAAAAATGACCAAAGTGTGGAGTTGCATTCTTAACAACAACTCCATGCTGGGCTTCCTTGGAGCAGCTTAAGAAAAGGCTTGCAAACAGCAAAAGTAAAACAAAGAAAGCAATGTTAAGTTTATTTATCTTGTTTTGTATCATATTTGTATTCCCTTAATTATTATATTACATTTACTATAATAAACCATCAGTTTGGGCAGGACCTTCTTGTGCTAAGTCGGGACTTGGCCCTGTTACTCTGTTACTTTAGTCAGATGGTTTGAATGTGAACGTGTAAGTAGCTGTTGTCGTACCTTCATCCGGTTTTTCAGGAAATGAGAAACGATCAAATCTGCTACATAGGCACGTCTCTACTTCTTCGTTATTTAAACTTGAGCTATCAATGTTAGTAGAGGTAACCACCCCTGATTGATCAATTATGAACGTAATAGATACATTGCCTTCTAGGTCTGGGATTTCATTCAGTACTCTTTGATAGCAATATCTTATTTGATTCAAATGCCTCCTGATGACGTTATCAATCAGCATTTCTTGAATAGGTCCTGTAGAACTTTTTTCTGTCACATTTACTATGTTAGTTCTGCCACCTTTTCTTCCAAAATAACCGCCACCAGAACCTTCTGTAGGAGTAAAGAGACCATGCTCCCTAGTAGTTCTTACATCTCCTAAACCTGAAGCTGTTCCACCTCCTCCGTAGCCAGAACCACGTGAACCAAGACCGCCAGAACCATATTGTTCTCCATATTGAGAACCTATTAATCCACCTAAAGCTTTACTTAATGGTATGCAATCTTCATCACCTTCTTCTTCATTACAGCCTATTATTCCACCAGATCCAAAAGCACTTGAATCACCATCCATTGTGTTTAAGTCGGCTAGAATTCCTGCAGATTCAGCAATTTGTTTATCCATTGTTACTTTTGCCATACTAACTTTTGTGCCTCGAGTTGGTTCGGGCAAAAGAGTGAGTGTTTTAACAGCAGCATCATATCTTTCAGCTGCTGTTTCTTGCCAAGAACCTTTTCTTTCAGAAAGTATGTCATGAAACTTTCTATAATCATCATGGAGAGTATCTACAAAGTAGCTTTCTAAATCTGGTTCAAGTTGTTGAAAAGCTCCTGTTGTGAAATCGTTGTTATCTAAGGTTTCAATTATTTGTGCCTCCTGATGAGTCATTCCTTCTATTTTAATGAGTGTCATAAATACCTTCCTATAAA
>JAHJDR010000025.1 GCA_018812345.1 bacterium
ATGAGCGTGAGCAAACATTAAATCAACTTCTTGTTGAAATGGATGGTTTTGAATCTAATGAAGGTGTTATTATCATTTCAGCCACTAATAGACCAGATGTACTTGATCCCGCATTGCTTAGACCAGGTCGCTTTGATAGACGCATTGTCGTTGTGGCTCCCGATTTACTGGGAAGAGAAGCTATCCTCAAAATTCATTCCCGCAAAGTTCCATTAGACAAAGATGTTGATCTTATGGAAATTGCACGCGGCACTCCAGGTTTTTGCGGTGCCGACTTAGAAAACCTTGTTAATGAAGCTGCCTTGTATGCCGCTCGTTACGATAAAAAAGCTGTTACTAAGCATGACATGGAAGTGGCAAGGGATAAGGTTCTTATGGGCTCTGAAAGACGCAGTATGTTGATCAGTGATGAAGAGAAGAAAGTCACAGCTTATCATGAAGCCGGTCATACACTTGTAGCCAAACTATTACCCTGTGCAGATCCTGTACACAAGGTAACCATTATTCCACGTGGTCGTGCTTTAGGCCTCACACAACAGCTTCCTGAACATGATAAATACACGCAGTCAAAAGAATATAGCGAATCCATGATTTCTGTTCTTATGGGTGGTCGTGTCGCCGAAGAAATTGCCTTAAATCAAATCACAACAGGTGCGAGTAATGACATTGATCGTGCCACACAAATTGCTCAAAAAATGGTCTGCTATTGGGGTATGAGTGATAAATTAGGCCCTGTGCGTTTTGGCAAAGATGATGAACATGTTTTTTTAGGCAAAGAATTTGGCATGCATCATAAAGCTGAATATTCTGAATCCACTTCGCAATCTATTGATGAAGAGATCAATAATATCATTCAACGCAATTATAAACGTACACATGATATTATCTCAGCAAATAAAGGTAAACTCGATGACTTGGCAAAGGCTCTTATTGAGTTTGAAGTTCTTGATGCTAATCGTATCAATATGGTCATGAATGGTGAAAAAATACCGCCTTTAGATCTCACTAAAACAACAACACCAAGTACAGATGATCCAAAACCAGATGAAGAAAACAAAAACTCTTCAGATGTTGCAGAAGGTGCTGTGAATACAGATCAACAAAAAGTCTGACTATGAATTGGAATTGTAATCAACCTATTATCATGGGCATCGTGAATCTAACGCCTGATTCATTTTCCGATGGAATGCCACAAGCCTCAACGCGCGATTTTCTCACTAAAGCTAATAAACTCATCAAAGAAGGCTGTGATATTTTAGATATTGGTGGCGAGTCAACAAGACCAGATGCCACTCCTGTTTCCCTTAAAGAAGAAAAAAAACGCGTTTTAGATTTTTTAAATCTTTTTCGGTCTGAGCATCCAGATTTTCCTATTAGTTTAGATACAAAAAAATATGACGTTGCCCAAGAAGCCATGAAGTATAACATTGCTGTCCTCAATGACGTAAGCTTTTTATCAGATAGTCGTTTTTTACACCTCGCAAAGCAAAATAAAGCCTACTATGTCCTCATGCATACTCGCGGCACACCACAGACCATGATGCAGCTCACGAGCTATCCTGATGGGCTAATAGAAACGATTCATAAAGAATTAACGGCGAAATTGTTAATCATTGAAAAAGAAGAATTTCCCAAAGATAAACTCATTATTGATTTAGGTTTTGGATTTGCTAAAAATCCAGAGCAATGCGTGACATTATGTACTACCTTAAATCACTGGCAATGCTTTAACCTTCCTTTATTATTTGGCGTTTCACGCAAGCGTTTTATTCAAAAATATACTGGCGAAAACGAACCATTTTCACGAGACAATCAGTCTGCTGCTCTCGCTAAAATAGCGTTTAATAATGGTTTTCAGATTATTCGAACACATAATGTGGAGTTGACTAAAAAGGTTTTGAACGTTAATTCGCCACAACAAGGAAATAACTTATGAAAAAATTATTTGGAACAGATGGTGTACGCGGTGAAGCTAACCAATATCCTATGACTCCTGAAGTCGCTCTTTCTTTAGGCCAAGCAATTGCGTGCTATTTTCAAAAACAAAAAACAGCGAAACGCATTGTGATCGGTAAAGATACGCGACGTAGCTCTTATATGATTGAACAAAGCATAGCAGCAGGTGTTTGCTCCATGGGACGAGATGCCGTACTTTTGGGTCCCATATCAACTCCTGGCGTAGCTTTTCTCACACGAGCTATGCGGGCTGATGCTGGTATCATGATTAGCGCATCTCATAATCCCTTTAACGATAATGGTATTAAATTTTTTGACCATGATGGCTACAAGCTTAGTGACAAGGTTGAACTAGAAATAGAACGCATGATTGAAAAGGGCTTTCAAGATGAAACGCGCCCCACAGGTGGTGACATTGGTAAAGCCTACCGTGTAGATGATTCAACAGGTCGCTATGTTGAATTTGTCAAAAGAACTTTTCCAAAAAATGCACGACTTGATGATATTAAAGTTATCATAGATTGTGCTAATGGAGCGGCTTATAAACAAGCCCCTATGGCATTATGGGAGCTTGGTGCTGATCTTGTTTGCTGGGGCATCAAACCAAACGGTATAAATATCAATCTGGACTGTGGCGCTCTTCATCCTGAGAAAATGTGCAAAATGGTACTGAAACATGGCGCTAATATTGGTATTGCTCTTGATGGTGATGCTGATCGCGCTATTATCTGTGATGAGAATGGCAAAATAATTGATGGCGATCAAATCATTGCCTTGTGTGCACTGGAACTCGCTAGTCAAGGTTTTCTCACTGACAATAATGTTGTTGGCACGATCATGACAAATTTGGGTGTTGAATCCTATTTAAAATCCAAAGGTGTTAACCTTATTAGAACGCAAGTTGGAGACCGTTACATCATTGAAAAAATGCGTAAAGAAAATATATCCTTTGGAGGAGAACCATCAGGCCATATTATTTTCCATTACCACAATACAACAGGCGATGGCATTATTGCGGCACTGCAAGTTTTGGCCATCATGCAACGAAGTCAAAAGCCATTGAGTGAACTTATCAAGGAAATACCCCTTTACCCGCAAGTAAGTACGAAAATACATGTTCAAGACAAAATACCTTTAGAAGATTTGCCTGCAATGCAACAAGCCTTAAAAGAACTCGACTGTCAACTCAAAGGTAAGGGAAGGGCTGTTGTTCGTTATTCGGGAACAGAACCTGTATTACGGTTAATGATTGAGGGTGAAGACGAAGCATTAATTAACGGTGAACTTACTAAATTGATAACTGTAGCTGAAGCAACGCTACAATAAGCAAAGGAAGCATTATGAAACGACGTCTTGGTGTAAACATCGACCACATTGCGACAATTCGTGAATCTCGTAAAGTCAGCTATCCCGATCCCTTTGAAGCTCTCACCATTCTGAAATCCTGTCAGGTCGATCAAGTAACAATTCATTTACGTGAAGATCGTCGCCATATCCAAGACCATGATTTAAAGCGCATTTGTGACGCTAATATTTTGCCTGTGAATCTTGAAATGGCAGTCACAAAAGAAATGCTTGAAATAGCATCGCAACAAAAACCCAGTCACATTACTTTTGTTCCTGAAAAACGTGAAGAAGTGACAACAGAAGGTGGCCTAGATTGTGTGACCTACATAGATAATGTCACAGATGCTGTCAGCCGTATGCAAGCATGTGGCATTCATGTTAGTCTCTTTATTGATCCTGATTATCGTCAAATAGCAGCAGCCAAAGAATCTGGCGCTGATGCCATTGAAATTCATACGGGCACTTATTGTAATGTGCTAGAGGATTTTTATGTTCAAAATGGACACTATGATTATTCGGAAGACACCGTTTTTCAAGCTCGTCTTAATCAAGAAATAACCAAAATCCAAGAATCTGCTAAAATGGCCTCAGAGGCAAAATTAAAGGTCTATGCTGGTCATGGACTTCATGTTGATAATATCCAAGCCATTGCCAACATAACTCAAATTGAAGAATACAATATTGGACATGCGCTTATAGCAAGAGCTGTGTTTGTTGGCCTCAAGCAAGCTATCACTGAGATCCAAATGATGCTGAGAGGAGATCTGTGAGGTGCTGAAGCCATACGCTGTACAAACTATCTCATATGACAATCTAACAACCTTTTCTAAACAATTTACCAAAGAGTTGAAACCCAAAGATGTGGTGGCTCTTACAGGTGTCATTGGTGCGGGAAAAACAACTTTTCTGCGTCATTTATTGAGTGAAATGGGTTTGTGTTTAGAATCTGGTTTTTCATCGCCAACATTTACCATTCTTAATCAATATGAGTTACCCAATGTTCTCATCAATCACATCGATTTGTATCGATTAGACAGTTTTACAGAACTTGAGCAAATTGATCTCATTTCCCTTTTTGAACCAACGGAAAGCATGACCTTTGTTGAGTGGGCTGATAAGTTTGAAGAACTAGAACCTTACTACACAAAGCGTTTACACTTTGACTATAGCTCACACAGTCCTACAGAGCGATTAATAACATGTTATGCTCGTTAACCATGATAAATTGGCTAGAACATAAAGCGCGCACACTTGATTTTGACCTCATAGGAATTACGAATGATTTCCCCCCACAACACAAAGACTATTTTCTCGATTGGCTGAAACAAGGCAAGCAAGCGGAAATGTCATGGCTCAATAGAAACACTGATAAGCGACTCAATCCAGCTCTTTTATTAGAAAATCTAAAATCAATTATTGTATTAGGAAAATCCTATAATCACGAAACAAATGGGCCCCAAGAGTATAAAATTGCTCGTTATGCCCATGGCCAGGATTATCACGAATGGTTTAAAGACAAAATTAAGGATTTTCTAAAACTGATGGAAAACAAAATTGAGAGTCCTTTTAAAACACGTATTTTTGTTGATACAGGTCCCATATTGGAACGCGATGTGGCCAT
>JAHJDR010000164.1 GCA_018812345.1 bacterium
GATGTTGAGGCAACTGAAGACGTTGTGGCAATTGATGTTCTTGCTGATGACAAAATAAAATATCGTGTAGAAAACACCTTTTTGGGAAACAGGCTGTTTTTTTACTTACAGCAAACCGTTGAAATTCAAGGGATCGTGACCATTCGTGAAGATGGCTCACAAAGTATAGAAGTCAGAAAATATAAGATAATTGATGAGAAGTGATTTATTGTTTGTGATTATTTAATCACAATGGGCTCTTTTAATGTCGAACATTTCTGTGTCTAAAATAGTGCGTGCAATGCGTTGTACACGTTTAGGTGCATCTGTGAAATAAATATCAGAATCAGGTCTAACAGAAGGATCGTTCAAGGCATTTTGTTCTGTTAAAAAGGCCACAACTTGTTGGGCCGTTGTTTTAGCTGAATCAACCAGAGTAATCCTGTTATTTAAATAAGCGTTAAACTGCTGTGCTAAAATGGGGTAGTGTGTGCACCCTAAAATGAGTGTATCAATGTCCTTGTCTTCAAAAAAATTCAGGTAATAATTTAATACAGAATCAAGGATTTCTTTTTCATAAATACCTTCTTCAATAAGGGGAACAAAAAGACCTGTGGCTAAGGAGTGACAGACAACAGCAGGGTTTAATTTCTTAAGAGCGTTAGGATAAACTTTTGATTTAATCGTGCCTTCAGTGCCAATAACGCCAATTATATTATTTTTTGTTGCTGTGATGGCGGCTTGTGCGCCTGGTTCAATGACCCCGATGACAGGTGTTTTGAGTCTGGCTTTGAGGAAATCCAGGGCAATGGCGCTGGCCGTATTACAAGCAACAACAATGAGCTTAACATTGTGGTTCATGAGGAAAAGGCTGTTGTTCATGGCGTATTTCAAAACAATTTCACTAGATTTGGTGCCATAGGGTACGCGCGCTGTATCGCCTAAGTAAACAAAGCTTTCATGGGGGAGTTGTTTTTTGAGCTCACGGTAAACTGTGAGTCCGCCAATGCCTGAGTCAAAAATTCCGATGGGTTGTGGTTTATTGTTCATGGGCGGCGAAATACAATTTTTTGTTGCCTGTGGTCAATGGAGAAGAGCGTTCTCTATTATATTTCTGGACAAAAAGAGCTAGCATCTTTAGGTAAATAACAAACTTATGGTAAAAGAAACCTATACAATTTACATTCTTAAATGCTGTGACAAAAGCTTATATACGGGCATTACCAATGATTTAGAAAAAAGACTCAGTGATCATGCCCTGGGCAAGGGCTCAAAATATGTGCGGTCTCGATTACCTTTTAAGCTCATCTATTCAGAACCAGCTCCCTCAAAATCAGACGCCTTAAAACGTGAATGCGCGATTAAAGAATTAACCAGAGATGAAAAATTAGCATTAGTATCGTAATGTAACTTTCTGCATTGATGACAATTTACCTAAAATTGCGAGTTGGGTTTTAATAGCTATCAAAACGTTTATGCCTGATTATAGTGAGCCTGGCTGGTATAGAATTTGTTTTGATTATGATAAGATCACAATCGATTTTGGCAATTTCATTATGATGATTACATTTGAGGAACTTTTTAATGATATTGAGCAGATTAGAAATTATATCGACACATATCAATTTGTGATTAATGAAGATCCTGATGCTGACGACGATATCTTAGAGTTAGATTCTATTCAGGACATACATGCGATTGACTTTCATAATGCCGCTCAAGTGATTGTTTTTGATGGGCGTATTGTGGGATTCCAGCAATAAAAAAATAGCAAACTAAAAACCAAACACCTTTTGTTCATAGTATTGACAAATCGTTAATAACAAATAATTAAGCTTTTAAAGGGGATAAAATAATTGATGCTCCCTATTTCCTTTGATTGACTGATATTTAGTATTGATTACAAATTATTCTTAAAGGAATTATTATGATAATAAAAGAATACAGTTTATCAGGTCAAAAGGTAATTCTGAGAACAATAGAAGAATCAGATGTAAAGCATATCATGGATTATTGGTATGCTGTGGATAATGATCAGTTTCAATTTGATGGTGC
>JAHJDR010000165.1 GCA_018812345.1 bacterium
AACATTACCACGACCCGGTTCTTCATCTGTGTCAATCATGAGCGGATCACCTTTTCTTTGTGGAATGGCAACAGGTATAATTTCATCTTTAAATTTACCATCTTTTTGTGCGGCTAGGGCACGCAAATAAGATTCTTTTGCAAAGGCATCTTGTGCTTCACGTGTGATGTTATATTCAGCGGCACATTTTTCAGCAATACTTCCCATGTGGCAGTTATTGTAAGGATCCCAGAGACCATCTTTAACCATAAGATCTTCAAGAACACCATTGCCCATACGGTAACCTGATCGTGCTTTTTCAAGGCTATAAGGTGCTTGAGACATGTTTTCCATGCCGCCGGCAACAATCACATGAGCATCGCCAGATCGGATAATTTGATCAGCGAGCATAACAGCTTTTAGTCCAGAGCCACAGACTTTGTTAATAGTGAGTGCCGCTGTTTTTAACGGTAGGTCAGCATAGATTATAGCTTGACGAGCAGGGGATTGGCCTTCACCAGCAGGAAGAACATTTCCCATGATGACTTCATCAATTTCTTCAGGATTCAAATCACAGGATTGAACAGCACCTTTAATGGCTGTGGCACCCAGTTTCACTGTGGGTACAGAAGATAAAGAACCATTGAATGATCCCAATGGTGTTCGTTTAGCAGAAACAATAACAGTATGTGACATAATTGGTCTCCATAAATGATTTTTTTTGTACAGAGTACTAAGTACTGGGTACTTAGTACTAATATTTGGTATACCTTCATAAACATGATTCTTACACGAGGTAAATAGAAATTTAGATAGTTTTTGTCAGGAAAGAAAATTGATTGATGTGCATGAAATCATTGAGAAAAATTATACTATTTGATGAGCCGCTTGTGAGGCGAGCGAGGCGGCTTTAGTAGCATGAAAAAAACGGAAGAACAGCGTGAAGAGTGCTGTGCGATTACCAGGAAGGCGTAATGGTGTGTGCAAAGCTCTGGGAAAAATATCCTGAACAAAGGGAAGGAGTGCTTGCTTAAAAGCTGGCGAAAGATTGTTCACTGTTTCAAAAAAGTCACAGGTATATCTAAAGCGCGTTGCTTTAACCGCTTTATAATGTCTCATGGCTTTACAAAAATTGCGGGGCGTTTTAGCAAGATTAAATTTTTCAAATAAGTAAAGGATAACTCCCATGCTACGAATGCCTTCATTTTTAAAACGATCAACTGTAGTTACCACATTACTATAGTAGCGAGCAAACAGGGGGTCTGATTTCATCTCAAATCCATAATTAAAAACACTCATGGCTGGTCCATTTGTAGCATCAATAATTTTTTGGGCATAATTAGGGTTCACCATGGCAAGTGCTGTAATGATAATGAAATCTTCATTTGGCATGTAAAGTGTTCTATCTTTTGTTTGTTCTTGTGTGGCGGCTTGTAGGTGTAGAGGCGCTGCCAAGCACCAGGAAGCAATATCATCTTCACTTGTAGGCATGTGAACAGAGTCATTGATTACACCTTGTAAAATGAGAGGATTTAATCCTTCCATGGGGATGCGCTTAACCCTTAATAATTCATCATTAGCTCGTGTCAGTTCAAAAGCTGAATCAAGTGAAGAGCCTTTATTAGCAAGAACAAAGGCTTGTTCTGGTGTTGCAGGCCATACACCGAGACGGCCTGTTCTCATCAATGTTTCACCAAATTGTGTTGTTTTAATTTTAGAAAGAATTGTTGGGCGTCCAGTGCTACGGAGTCGAGCCACATGAAGTTGAGTAGGAGACCATCGAATATTAAAAAAACGTGCGTAGCGATGTCCTGCTTCAGCCATTTGCCAGGAATGATTTCTTCTTGGATAAGCAGGGACTAAAACAGTATCCCCAATATTTTGCGGGGCAATGCAGGTGACAGCAGGGCCTGTTGGTTGCTTGTGACCAAGCAAGGACATACAAGACGTCATAAGCTCAGAAGCCATGGCAGTTGTTGGCATTGTTAATGGACCACTCATTTTTTATCCCGTAATTATTAAAAGCACTTTAACACCCTATTGAAAGCACTTTAATTCCCCTTTATGCTTTACAATATCGTATAAACACTTAGAAAGTTGTGTCTTTTTTGTAAAGTGTAAATAGTACAATAAAAACAAATAATTAGATTGATTTTTTCGGTGTTATTGCTATGATTCCGGCCTTATGAATAGCAAAACAGTAATATTTGATATGGATGGTGTGTTGGTTGAATCAGGACCTTTTCACTTAGAAGCCTGGCAGCTTTTGGGAAAAAAGTATGGCATGGAAGTGAAAGAAGGGTTGTTTTACGAAACTTTTGGCATGCGTAATGATGAGCTCATGCCTCGTCTTTTTCCAGGTGTTTTCAAACCAGAAGATTACAATGCTATTCATGAAGAAAAAGAAAAGTATTACCGAGAGTGTGCTAAGGGCAAAATTGAAGCACCTATTGGCTTAATAGATTTTATTGAAGAGCTCAAAACTAATCAGTTTATTTTGGCTGTGGGTTCATCAGCACCGCGTGCCAATATTGAATTTATTCTTGATGAACTCAAAATCAGAAAGTTTTTTGATCATTCAGTGAGTGGGCATGAAGTTAATCGTGGGAAACCAGCGCCTGATGTTTTTATAGCTGCCGCAAAGAAGTGTGGTGTTAGCGCAGATCAGTGTGTGGTCATTGAAGATGCGGTTGCAGGAGTAGAAGCAGCAAAAGCAGCGCATATGAAATGTGTGGCTATTACGTCATCAACGCCACGGGAGAAGCTTTGTGGGGCGGATTTGGTTGTGGATTCATTTAGAGAATTGAAAGTTAGTAGTATTATCGATTTACTGTAGAGAGCTTTTAATGACAATTGACAATATGCAATAAGCGATTTGCGATTGAAATTGCCGATAGCTAATTGACATTTGCTTATTGCCAATCATGAAAACTGTCATCCTCATTCATTTCTAGATTTTAATCTTCTTCTTCATCTCAATCACAGCAGAGTAGGGATTGCATTTTTGGGATATGAGGTTTTGATAGATTTTTTTATATTTGCCTTTTGGAGAAAGATGTTCAGTCAAATCATCACTGAGTTCAGATAATAAAATTTCCAAACAATCAGACAGGAGAATATGTTCATCAGAGAGTTTTTCTTGTTTTCCTCTATGTTTCTCATGAGCAGCAATAATTTCCATGAGCTCTGTTGTTCCTTCATTTTTTAAGGCCACGGTTTTGATAACAGGCACTTCCCATCCTGTGGAATACATTTCTGATAAGGATCTGAGTTCTGCAAATATCTGATCAGCACCTTCACGATCTGATTTATTGACGATGAAAATGTCGGCTATTTCCATAAGGCCTGCTTTCATCGTCTGAATTGTATCGCCAGATTCTGGCACGAGCACAACTAACGTTGTGCTGGCAATAGACATGATGTCGAGTTCTGTTTGGCCAACACCGACAGTTTCAATGAGAATGACATCAAAACCAAAAGCATCGAGGAGGGAAACAATATCACGCGTAGCTCGGGATAATCCGCCATGGGCACCACGAGATCCAAGAGAACGAATGAAGACAGCGTTATCAGCACTGTGTTCTTGCATGCGAATACGATCACCTAAGACGGCTCCACCTGAGAAGGGGCTGCTGGGATCAATAGCAATGATTCCCACTTTTTTTTCCAGCTGACGATATTTTGTGATGAGTTTATCAACGAGAGTTGATTTTCCGGAGCCTGGGGGGCCCGTAATACCAATACGTTGCGCCCCTTTTTCTTGATCATGTATGGCGCTCATGACCTCTAATGAATCTTCATGACGATTATCAATCAAGGTCATGAGCTTAGCCAAAGCTCGTTGATCAGCCTGAAAAAAACGATCTAAGAGTTTCTTTGTTGAAGAGTTCATGAAATATTACGCACAACGCTGTACGCACAACGCACGACGATTAAAGTATAGCCCCAATTTTCAACGCGAGTCCCATATCGCCTTTTACTTTGAGTTTGCCTGTCATAAACGCCATTTGGGGATTAATTTTCTTTTCAACGATATCAGCTAAATCTTCGAGTTTAATAGAAACGGTGCAATTGGGAGTTCCTTCAGCACCTTTTGTAACAAAATCACTATCTTTAGTGAGGTCGATTGTCCAGGTTTCAGGGGTATCACCAATGAGTTCAAAAGCATAAATGGCATTAATACCTTTTGCTTTTTCGACATTCCCATTTAGTTTTTCAGTGATTTTTTCATTAAAAATTTCTTCTGATGTCATTGTATCTCCGGTTCTCGGTTTTCGTTTCTCGGTTCTCGTGAAGTGGAACCAAAAAGGAA
>JAHJDR010000166.1 GCA_018812345.1 bacterium
GAATGAATAACGGAAATCCCTTTGTGGGTGCCATTGTTTTTGATCCTGAAAATAAAAGTGTTATTTATGCGGCAGATACGTATGCGGGTGTTTATAAATCAACAGATAAAGGAAAAACATGGGGTGCTTTTCCTGATGAAGATTTTACAGGCATGACTAATCGTTCAGCAAAAGACATCATAATCACAAAGGACGCTTTATACATTGCAACCATGGGAAGCGGTGTATATCGTTATGTTAGAGAGTAGTTTATTTTCTTTTAACGGCTTTTTTTGGCGTTGTTTTCTTTTGTTTGCTCTGAGCTTTTTTAGCTGTTTTCTGTTTCTGAAACATTAAGACAAATTCCATTACAGCTTCAAAAACCTTTTCAGCTTCCATGTCCTGCATCATTTCATGACCAGAGTTATTAAACCAAACGATTTCTCTTAAGGGAGAGCTAACATGTTCATATATTGTGTTGGCACTAACAGGAGAAACGATTTGGTCTTTTTTAGACTGTATGATTCTAATGGGTGTTTTTAGTTTGCCGAGTTTCTTTTCTGTGGTTTTGGCATAAGAGTATAAGGAACAAAAAGCATCTGTAGCAAACTTTTCATAGTTTGTGCTTTTCTTAGCCAAATTCATATCTTGAAAGGCGTTTGGGCTAGGCCAATATTTAACAGCCTTAGATAAAATTGGTGTCATCGCTGATAAAGGATCAGCAAACTTAAGAGCTGCGGCAACAGGGACAACACCGGCAATTTTTGTTGGGTGTTTCATGCTCAAATTGAGCGCGACAAGACCACCCATTGATAGGCCGACAATAACAACTTTATCGACTCGTTTTGATAACGTGAGCAGGGCCTTTTCAGCATCTACAAACCAATCTTTGGCTGTAACACCGCTCATGTTTTGATACCGTGTTCCGTGTCCGCGTAATACGGGCATTTCGAAATCAATTTTGGATTTTTTGAGATAAGGAACAAGGCCATTGACCGTATCGAGACTTGATGTAAAACCATGAAGAAGCAATACGCCGAGTTTTTTGTATTTTGGTGCTGGTTTAATGGGAACATCTAAGGGGATGTAATTCATTCTATGATCTACAAGACCACTGATTTCTTTCATGAGATTGTTAGTAAGGTCTCGCAAAGTTTTTCTTCCTGTTGCTGTTTCCCCTAAATTTTTACCAAAATATTTTTTGTAATAGAGAGGTTTGCCAAATTTGATTTTCATGGGCGTGTTGGCAGGAAGACGTAAAATCTCTAGGCGAGGATAAATTTCTGGTGGAAAAGCACGTCCTGTACCCGAAACACCAACGGGAATAATAGGGACACCGGCTTCTAAAGCCAGTCGGACAACACCAGAGCGGCCTTTTAACAAGCCTGTTTCAGGTTCTACGGCACGACGTGGGACATCTTCTTCACCCGGAATTGTTCCTTCAGGAAAAATGGCAACAGCCTTACCTTCTTTTAAGGCTTGGACGACATTGCTGAGTTCTTCTTTTGTTTTATCTTTTGATTTGGGTGCGCGCGTGACATAGATACCTTTGTTAAGGTCAATAAGATGTCTGAGAACAGGCCAATCCTTAAACATGGCTTTGGCAATAAAGTGAATGATTCGGGGACAAGAGGCCCCTAAAACTTGAGCATCAGCCCAGCTCTGGTGATTACATGCAAAAATAACCCCACCTGTTTTTGGGACATTATTTTTTCCTTCTACTTTTAGGCTGTTCATTTTTGAGTATTGTAAAAAAAGAAGTTTTTTGATGGTGTTCATGGCGAGTTGAGAAGTTGGTTCCATGAGATCTAGCTTTTTTAAAGCTTCTAGAGAAATGCCAATGCCGTAATCAATTGGTTTTAATAAGTTTAACACCAAATCTTCTCGACTCATAGTAGCTCCTTTTTTTGCTTGCCCTCGTTCAGAGGCAATTTAAAGAACGAAAGCAAATTTAATTAATAATATCGTAAAGCTTAGTATGAAAATATTAGGAGCGTCAAGAGGAGTTGTTTATTTGATGTGAAGCAATTTATTTTGTTTTGGGTAGGTGAGAAAGGGTGTCAGAGGGAACTATAATAATATAAAAGGTGGGATTATTATAGCCCCTCTGTTTATGGGCATATAGGATATGAAAGAAACTTATAAACTTTTTCAAAAATCTTAATCAATTAACCTCAATATAACTCATACCTTAGTTATTGGTTCGATGGAAGGGATTGTTACTTTGCATAGACACTTTCCGTGTCCTTGAGGACATGAATATTGTTAAGGAGAATCAATGCTTAAATATATATGGCTTTGAAGTGAATAATATCTTATTTTTCTAGGTTTGTTTTACAAAATAAAAGGCATCGAAGTCGCTAATGTATAGTAATGTTAGGAGTTTTCTAAATAAGAAATGATGTGAAAAAAAAGAGCAACTTGAGTAGATAAAAGCCGATACTTTTCTTGTATTTAGGGCATATAATTATGGGCAGTTATAAAAACCATGTTTTCATTTTAATCATGCTGGTGTTGGTCGTATTATTTACGCAGTGTATTTCTGCGCCTGAGTCAAATACAAACACCAATAACCCCGATATGTCAGACCCGTCAGACCCGTCAGACCCGTCAGACCAGTCAGACCCGTCAGACCAGTCAGACCAGTCAGACCAGTCAGACATGTCAGATGAATTTGAAGAAGCCCCTTTGGCAGATTCAGAACAAGAGTCAGAACCTGAAGAACAAGATGAGGATGACGGTGAAAATGAAGATCTTGGTGAAGACGGTGAGGATGATGATGCTGTGATGACATTTTATGGGCACCATTTGTGGCAAGGTCAGGATATGACGGCTATTGATGACATGATGGCCACAGGCATGACTCATGCAGGGATAAATTTTAGACCGACTTCCTTAGCAGAAAATAGTTTACTTTATTTAGAAAACCAAGGTTATGATTTAGCTCTTGTGATGGCCCCTGGTCATTATACCTGGGGTGGATTAGAGGAGCTTGTTAATGGTAATGATGATTCCAAATTTTTAACAGCTCCTTGTCTGGACTGTGTTCTTTGCGATAATTGGAATGCCTTTGATGCGGCTAATGATCCTAGCTACACAGGTGTGTTGTGGCAAAATACAATAACAAATACGGAAGATGTTGTACAAAGAGCAAATCCTGATGTGGTTTTTTATGATGTGGAAATTTGGTATGATCCCATAGTTCTTGAGTGGTATTATAATAATGGCGATCCCGGACAAGATTGTAACTGTAATATTGTGAATGAGGGTATTGGTTATTCTGCTTATCGTGATTCCTGGTTGCAACGGGCTTGGGAGTTGCGTGACATTGTCCATGCTCAAAATAATGAAGCCCCTGTTTATTATTATCAAGAACTCCCAGAAGACGCTGTAGAATGGTATCCCAATTATCAAGGGACGCTTATTTCACGAACAGAAGGGTATATGCAAACCGGTTCTGGTGATTATGCCAACCCCTCACTCTATGTTTTGCCAAACCTAGAAGCTTTTGAACAAAACATGACAGACATGGATCTTTCAGATGCTGTGGCTTGGGTGAGTTACAATTATGCCTATGGTTTTTCTAATTATAATGGTGGTGATGTTTATTTCGATTCCAGCGTGAGCTATGAGGCTGGAGTGCTCTTAAGACAAGAAGGCGCTAAAGGATTTATTGTCTATCCCAATGCCAATGACCTAACAGATGTTTTCCCGTTGGCAACCTATGGTTCTTATTATGGGTATGAAGATCGTAATGGATTTGGCGGGTATAACTATTGGTTAAATCATGCTGATGCTATGGTTCAAGGCTATCTTGATGGTGAAACTTACGTGAGTCCTAACAAGATACGTAATGCAAGTTTTGAGGCTTTTAAATTAAAAGCAGACGGTTATAATGGGCAGCTCACAGGTGACCAAAGAATGATTCCTAACTTTTGGTCCTGGATTGATTCAAATCCCAACCATGATGATACATCAACTTATGCTAATTTAACACCTGTAGAGAGAGATAATGGTGTGTATGGATGGCATCATTCACGTGATGGCCAGGCAGGTATGCGTATCATTACATCTAGAGAGTTTAGTATAGGTGTTGATGAGGTGGGTGTTTATGATTTTTCCGTTTGGTTAAAAGCTCAAGGTGATGCCGCCAATCAAATTCATTTTACAATTCTTAATGTAAACACTCCTGATGAGTACGTTCTAGGGAATATTTCTTTTGGAGAATTAGCCGCAGGCCTGAGACATACAGCAAGCACAACCCTTCCTGAAGGCTCCTATGAACTTACAATCATGATTCAAGATAATGGTTCAGGAAATGTCGATGTGTATTTAGACAATATATCTCTGCTTCGCTAGAATTTCTCAAAAAAAACCCTGCATAACTAGAGCTATGCAGGGTTTTAAGTTTTAATTTAATGATTTAATCTATTTATCAACCACAAACACAGAGCGTCTATTCATGTAACGTCCTTCTTCTGTGCTATTATCAGCTATTGGTTGCGTTTCACCAAGACCAACTGTGCTGAGACGGTTGGTAGCAATGCCTTTGCCCATCATGTATTTTTTGATAGCATTGGCTCTTTGGTGTGAGAGAACTCTGTTATAAGAGTCTGAGCCCTTTGAATCAGTGTGGCCTTCGATGGTAACATGTTTGATGCTAGGATGTTTCAACATGGTCTTAACAACCTTATCCAGCACGGGGTATGAAATAGTTTTGATTTTTGATTTATCAAAATCAAAATGTACTTTACCTTCGAGTTTAATGATTTTGCGTTTCTTAGGTTTAGCATTGAAAGCATAAGAAACACCACCAATCACGCGATAATTTGGCAGAGCATAACCATTTGTGATGCCCATGCCAGCGCCAGCATATGTGGTAAGGTTTTTGTTTTTGAGCCATTGTTTTTTGAGTAAGAAGAAACCTTCGAGAGGTGATGAAATATCTTCAACAAGAAAGTTGTCATAATTTGTTGATCCATAGAGTTCGATGATGCCATCAAGATCCCATTTTTTAATAATGGGGCGTTCAAAACCGATACCATAAATGAACTCATGGCTAACAAGAAGATTATTATTGATATTTTCAGATTCTCTAAAACGCGTCCCAAAGTTTAAGTAAAAACGATTAGACTTAAACTGCCAGTCACCAGCTAAGATCAAACCACCTGTTACATTGGCATCGCCAAAGTAAATAGATTCACGTCCTGTGGGGAGGGTGATAAAAGGAATGACGGCTAAACCAAGGTGCGTTTTAGTGACATTCGCATTATACAAGGTGATTTTTGTGTTAAGAGAAATATCTCCCATATCACCGCCACCTGTATCTCTGGCAGGGATAAAGGTGGGGGCAATATTGTGATAAAGCCCCACAGGGATATCAAGATTGATATCGAGCCAGTTTGTCACACCGTATGAGACTAAAAAGTCTGCTGTGTAAAAGGTGTCAACAACCCCAGCAATACGGTTAGTGGCTCCTGCAGGGGTTTGTTCAAGAGGGTGATTAGAAAGATTGGTTGTGAGACCAACGGCCAGGTAATATTTGGGCAAAGACTCAGAAGTAAAAACCTGAAAACCTTTAACAAACCCTGGGGAGGGTCGTAAAGATTGTACATTAAGTGCCAGAGCTTGTGTTGAGATAAAACAAGCCACCATAAGCGCTACGGCGCTTAGACAAATAAGATTTTTTTTCATGTTTCTTTATACCGTATCTTTCTTTTGTCTTGATCTGATCAATGTTAAACCAAGCAGACTCAAGCCTAAAAGAATTAAAGTGAGATCGATTTTACCTGGTAAAGAATTGCCTAAACTACAGCTACGACCACCAGCAAGACCAAAACCAACAGGCGCTGCCTGTGGCGTTGGGGCAATCTCATCTCCTGAAGAGGCTGTGTCTGCAATTGGTTCGCAAGCATCACCAACGCCATTGTCATCAGCATCAGCTTGATCTTCATTGGCTATGTCTATGCAATTGTCATTACAATCCATGATGCCATCTAGATCTGTATCTGTGTCTTGCGTATCGCATCCACAAACGCCAGGACTTGATTTGAGTTCGTTGTTTGGGCACTCGTCTGTACAATCAGCTTGTCCGTCACCATCTGTGTCAGCATCTGAAACACCGCAGCCACAGTCGCCAGGTTCAAGCTTCGCGTTGTCACTGGGGCAGAAGTCTACACAGTCTGGTGTGCCATCAGAGTCTGTATCTGTGTCTGCTGTACCGCAACCACAGAGGCCAGCTTCTGTTTTGTTAGGATCATTGGGACAGTTGTCTTCACAGTCAGCAATGCCATCTTCATCTTCGTCCACATCAACTTCACCACAACCACATTGGCCAGGTTCAGTTTTATAATAATCAGCAGCACAATCATCATTACAGTTTGGTGTTCCATCTTCATCACTGTCTACTTCTGACACGCCACAGCCGCACTCGCCAGGTTCAATTTTACTTTGATCTGTAGGGCAGTTGTCGTTACAATTTGGTGTGCCATCAGCGTCGGTATCAGTATCGGGTGTACCACAGCCACAGAGTCCTGGTACAAATTTATCAGGATCATCAGGGCATTCATCTTCACAATAAACGCCGCCTTCGTAATCATAGGCTCCATCGTAGCCGTCATCATAAAGCTCTTCAGTGCCACAACCACAGATGCCAGGCTCTGTTTTATTGGGGTCAGTGGGGCAGTTATCATTGCAATCTAGTGTACCATCTTGGTCTGTGTCATCATCGGAAATACCACAACCACATTCACCGGGATCTTGTTTATCAGGGTCTTCATCACATTCCTCATTACAGTCTGCAGTGCCATCAAGGTCTGTATCAGTGTCTGGTGTACCACAACCACATTGTCCAGGATCTGTTTTATCAGGGTCGGTGTCACATTCTTCGTTGCAATCAAGGGTGCCATCACCATCTGTGTCCACATCAGCAGTACCACAACCACACTCACCTGGATCTTGCTTGTCAGGATCAGTGGTACATTCTTCTTCACAGTCTAGAAAACCATCACCATCTGTGTCTGTATCTGGTGTACCACAACCACAGGTGCCTGGTTCTGTTTTATCAGGATCGGCAGGACAATTATCCTGGCAGTCCCAGGTGCCATCAGCATCAGCATCGGCATCATCCCAATAGCAATTAACACAACAGGGATCACTGCTATCGTCACACTCTTCCCACCATTGGTTAACGTAATCGTCACCACAGTGACAAGCATAGACGGGCTTTACATATAAAGTGAGCGCAAAAATTGATGC
>JAHJDR010000167.1 GCA_018812345.1 bacterium
ATCAATAACCTGGGTAAAATTCTTGTTTCTACCCATTCCTTCAATCGATCTCCTCCAATATCACACATACCACTAACAAGGTCCTTACAAATATCTACATTCCCCCAATCTCCATGAGCATCATAAATCGCTGCGAATAGCAGCTCAGGATGATTTCGAAAACATTCCCAAATCCCAGCCACCTGAGGAAAACGTTCATTAATTTCCAACAACGTAATCATGTGTTTTGGTGTAAACATACCTGGATGCTTTTTAGCCAATGCCATAACAATAGGAATAACACGCGCATCACCACCACGAACATTTCCTTGATCAAGCAACTTTTGAATCCACTGTTCTTGTCTTCTTTCTGCAGACATTTCTATCAATTGAAGATAGTATTTAATTCCCAATTCAGAATGTAGGCGCAATGGGTGTTCTCTTGCTAATTGCATTAAACACTCTTCAAGGGCTGGATCCACATCCCTATTAGTTCCAACAAAGAGATTTCTTCTCCTCAACAAAAACTCTACACCCATATCTATGGGCCAGATATAGTTTTCTTTAGCCACCTTTTTTATTAGTGCATCAACATCTTTCCATTCCATCAACTCTCTACGATAAGAAGTTGTATCATCAAGAAGAATACCGGTGGACACATGCACAGCACCACAAAGTTGATCCCACCATTGATCGAGATGTCTAAGCAAGCCTGATTGTCGTGGTAATTGGAAACCCATTTGACGAATATCCTTGCGTAAGTGATGCCATTCCTTCCTATCTAGCGGGTTAATTCCAATGCGGTTATCAACACCTTCTCTTGCTGCTAACCTATCAAGGCGGCCAACAATTTCCTGACCTCCTTGCACTTGATGAAAACCAAAATGCTCGAAATAATGCTTAACAACTGAAGGTGTACTGACAGATATAAAATTTGAGGGAATAGTTCTCATAAGGACCACCCAAGATGATAACTCTCAAGATTCATCAATGTATTATGTGTAAATGATTTCTGCATATTATTGGTGAATAACTGAGAATTTAAACAAAAATGTTTAATCATCATTGACGTTAATTCTTTCTCTAACCCCCTCATAATAATTATCGTCTATTGTCTACAAATGTTGCTTATAATAAGAGAATATAAGCAGCTATTAAACGCAGAGAAAAACTATAAAGAAAATGACACAATGATGCAAATTTAAGATCCTAGTCTTTTCAACGGGTTATATTTTTTTTGAAACATGATTTTACACTGACAAAAACATGACGCTAATCAGCTTGGTTTTTATCCTTATTTATTAAGGAGTTACAACAGAGATAAAACTCTCATTATTTGTCACTGAGTGGTTATAAATTGAGCCATTTCTAAGGTTTTTAATGAAAACCGGTTTCCTGAAGTAAGATAAAAAGACCGTCCAGACTTAAGGGTTGTGTGAGTGTTTTTTTGATTATCCAAAATTTCAAGTTCTCCATTAATTAGAATTACCCCTAACAAAGAATCACTTTTTTCATTTGTACAACTTTCCTCTTTATTAAGATAAATACTTTTCACCTGAAAAAACTCTTCATCCTGAATTGACCTAATAATTGTTTGTGACTTCCAATTTGTTGAAGCCAAAGCCTCTTCAACCTGCAGCTCTCGTGATTTTCCTGAAGCATCTGTTCGCCCCCAATCATAATACCGAAAGCCTGTTTCTGAAACTTCTTGTGCTTCAATCAAAAGGATGCCCGCCCCTATCGCATGCGGTGTGCCTGCGGGAATGAAAAAGGCATCGCCAGCTTTGACTTCGACAAAGTTTAAGTAATCAGAAATGTCTTGGCCCGTTTCTAAAGCAGTGCGCATTTTGTCTTCAGTAGTGCCCTCTTTGAGCCCTAAGTAAAGCCCAGCGCCCTCTTCCGCCTCAACAATAATCCAGGCCTCTGTTTTCGAATGCCAGTTTTTTTCCGGATGCTTTTTACAATAGGCTTTGTCAGGATGAATTTGAACGGAAAGATTCTTTGTGAGCATTTGTTGATGAATGTCTTTCACGCTTTCTATTGTTGATAACGCTTTATGCAGATCATGATAGTTAAGATTTAAAATTTCAGGCTGCTTTGCAATCTCAAGATTCTTTATTAACTCTTCTTTAAAAGGAAGCCAACTCCCAGAGTTTAATAATTTGGTCAAAAACCGCGGCATGACTTCAGGCACAACCTTGCCCATGAGCCAAAGAGGAACGTCTATGGTTTGTCCCTCAAAATCTATTTCAAATAAATTAGGAAAACTTTTATGTGCTGATAACATCCAGGCTTCCCCAATCACATCACCGGTTGCGGGAATGCCTAAAGGCTGCATGAGCTCTCTGATCTTATGGCCACCCCATGGTGTTCGCGAGCTGGGCGTGAAATTGCCTGGCTTGGGAATAAGCAATCCCTTGCTGACATAATCCTTAATAGCTTTTACAAAACCAGGGTTATCAAGTAGTTTTTCATCAACAATCATATGTGCCTCAAAATATTTAATGATTTCTGAACAAAAACAGTGTAACAAAGGATTATTACAGACAGATTTATGAGTCAAATTGAACTACCACAAGGCCTACTCCCCATTCTCGATGAAACGCATGCTGGTGGCATGTCTACAGTCGAAATTATTGAGTCATTTATTGATGCCGAAGCCTATCC
>JAHJDR010000168.1 GCA_018812345.1 bacterium
ATAGGCCAGAAAAGCACAAAAGCCAGCCCAGAGAGTCGAAAGGAGCATGAGGTGGCCTTCTTGTAAAAAGGAATTGTCAAGGTGATGTGGTGTTACCTGTCCAAGGTGGGCAAGCCAAGAACCAAACCAATTGTGCCCTATAATATGTGGCAAGCCAAGAAAACCAACAATGGCAGCAAATATAGCGAGAATAATTAAAGGTATTGTCATGACCCGAGGTGATTCATGGATATTTTCAGGGTTTTTATAGCGTGTTTTTCCTAAGAATGTATAAACAAAGACGCGCATCATATAAAAAGCTGTGATGCCTGCTGTTAAAAGTCCCAGCCAATAATAAAAGGGACTAGGACCATTGGCATAGGTCATGAAAAGGATTTCATCTTTACTAAAGAAACCAGATAAAGGAGGGATGCCAGCAATGGCAAGTGTGAACAGTAAAAATGTTTTTGCTGTCAGGGGCATTTTTTTGAAAAGGCCACCCATATTGCGAATGTCTTGTTCGTGATGTAGAGCATGAATAACAGAGCCAGCACATAAAAAGAGACCTGCTTTGAAAAAGGCATGAGTGAAAACATGAAAAATAGCACCTGAAAAGGCGCCGACGCCAAGACCAAGAAACATGTAACCCAATTGGCTGATAGTTGAGTAGGCGAGGACTTTTTTAATATCATGTTGGGTAAGACCAATAAGTGCTGCGATGAAAGCTGTTAGAACACCAATGAGGGCAATGATGTTTAATGTAAATGGGGCGAGAACAAAGAGAAAACTGAGTCGTGCCACCATGTATATGCCAGCGGTAACCATTGTAGCCGCGTGTATGAGTGCTGATACGGGTGTGGGGCCTGCCATGGCATCGGGCAGCCAAATATAGAGAGGGATTTGAGCTGACTTGCCCGTGGCACCAAAAAACAAACTTAGTGTGATGAGTGTAATAGCTGGCGTGAGCGTTGTAGCATGTTGGGCTAAAAAGGAAAGGTCGAGATAATTTGTTGTTGTAATGTTTGCGTTGGCCCCCATTTCTATAAACGTTGACACAATGAGAAAGAGGCCAATGAGAAACCCAAAATCACCAATACGATTAACAATAAAAGCTTTTTTACCAGCTTGAGCCTTATCTTTATCGGTAAACCAAAAGCCTATGAGTAAATAGGAACAGAGCCCTACGCCTTCCCAACCCACAAACAAGAAAAGAAGTGAGTCTGCCATAATGAGGATAATCATGAAGAACATGAAGAGGTTTAGATAGGACATGTAGCGCGTATAGGCGGGATCCTCTTTCATATAGCCTATAGAATAAACGTGAATAAGAAAGCCAACACCTGTGACAAATAGGAGCATGATGCTTGTGAGATGGTCTATAAAGAGGCCAAAAGATACAGAGAAGTTTTCTAGCACCATCCAATCAAGTAAGTTGCCTGCTAGAATAGCGGTCTGATGTGTGTTGTTCAGAAGATGGAGAAAAGCATAAGCACTGATGATAAAACTCAAGAGTGGCATGAGGCATGCCAGAAGAGATGTCGTTTTAAAACAAGTCTTCTCTTTACCGCGCGCCTGAGCATAAGCCCGAAGACCGTTGATAATGAATCCAAGAAGCGGGAGAAGAGGAATGAGGATTATGTAGAGAGAGTGATTCATTTTTGCATGTCTATCGTCTAGCGTCTATCGTCTAGCGTGAGACCCCGAAACGGGGCAGGCGAGCGACGAGCAACGAGCGACGTTTTCATCCTTTCATAGACCGATAATCATCGGCCTGAATGCTTTCTTTATTTCGAAAAATCATGATGACTATACCTAATCCAATGGCTGCTTCGACAGCCGCTATGGCCATTACAAAGATAGCCATTACATGACCATCCGGTGTGTTAAAATAACGTGCCAAAGCCACAAAGGTTAAGTTAATAGCATTCATCATGACTTCAATGCACATGAGCATAACCAACAAATTTTTGCGTACAATTACACCAATAAGTCCTAAACAAAATAATAAGGCTGATAGTATGAGGTAGTGATGTATTGTTATTTCAGTCATAGTAATAGTATTCAGTATTTAATACTTAGTATTTAGTACACAGTACTTAGTCAGTATCCTTTCTGCCGAGCAATACAGCGCCAATGATACCAACAAGAAGTAAAATGCCTATAAGTTCAAAGGGGATAGCATACTGCGTAAACATACTTTGGCCCACTTCTTGAGCTGTTCCAAAAGAGGGGCTTATTTCGCCAAAAAAGATCTGGGGTATGAGGAAAAACTTCATCATCAGAAAACTAAATAAGCCCAGGCCTATAATAATGGCAAAAAAACTTAAGCGGCTCATTTTTTCGTGCATCAGTTCTGATTTTTTAAGGTTGAGCAACATTATCACGAAGATAAATAAAACCATGATAGCCCCTGCATAGACGAGGATTTGTAGCACAGCGACAAAGTGTGCATTTAAAAGGGCAAAAAGGGCTGCGAGTGAAAAGAAAGAGATTACGAGACATGTGGCACTGGCAATAGGATTTTTTTGAAGGATCATTAAGATCACAGTCCAAACGGTTATAAAGGAGAATATGTAGAATAAATAAGTTTCCATAACGCTAGACGCTAGACGATGGACGCTAGCACATCTATTTTAATAACATCCTTACAGCTGTAATTACTATATTCACCATAGCCAAAGGTAATAATATTTTCCATCCTAGATTCATGAGTTGGTCATAACGAGTTCTGGGAACCGTCCAACGGACCCATATGAAGACCCAACACATGAATAGTGTTTTAAACAGAAACGTGCCTATTTGTAAGATAGCTGTGATCCATAATTCTGCAGTGGTTGATAATGGTATCTTACCAAAGAATAGTAAAAAAAGGATAAGTGTGAATCCTGCTAAAACAGCTGGAATACCCAGTACAATGACCTCATAATCTCTTTTGTCACCATAGGTTCTTTTTTTAAACTTTAAGATAAGAAAAAAGCCAATTATAATTGCTAGCAGCGCAGATACTGTCAAAACAATATTGAGTATCATTTGTGCATTTTCACGTAAAACTTCTGTTGGGAGAAAAGGAATTTGCCAGCCTCCAAAGAAGAGTGTGACGATGAGGGCTGATGCGATAACCATGTTGACGTATTCAGCCATGAAAAACATGGCGAATTTCAGTGAGGAGTATTCAACGTGATAGCCAGCGACTAGCTCGGATTCTCCTTCAGGGAGATCAAAGGGGGTGCGATTTGTTTCGGCAAAAGCCGCAATAATGAAAATAATACAGGCAAGGGGTTCATAGATGAAATTCCATCGCCAGACTTGGGCTGTTTGTAACGTGACAATATCATTAAGTCTTAAAGATCCAGACCACATAATGAGGGGAATGAGGGCTAGTCCCATAGCTAATTCATAGCTAACCATTTGGGCGCTGGAGCGAAGGCCTCCTAAGAGTGCGTATTTATTATTAGATGACCATCCGGCTAGCATAATTCCATAAACACTTAAGCTTGTCATGGCTAATATATATAAGACACCAACATTGAGTTGAGCGGCTTGAAAAGTGAAAATATGACCATCTCGTGTATAGGGTGCTGCAAAAGGAATGACCATGAATGTGACGCAGGCAACAGAGAGGGCAATAAAGGGTGCTGCAATGTAATAGGCTTTATTGGCTTGCGATGGGCAGATGTCTTCTTTGAAAATAAGCTTTACAACATCGGCAATGGGATGGATGAGACCGCCTAAACGAATTCCCAATACAGCGGCACGGTTAGGGCCTGGCCTATCTTGAATGTAGGCAGAGCCTTTGCGTTCTAACCAAACTAAAAGAGGTACAAATGTGAAAATAATAGCAAAGGGAATAATGATCTTGAGGATTGTAATCAGGGTTTCGGGCATTATTTTTGCACGCCAATGTTATATTATTGTTTGTCAACTTTTACGGTGCAATAACGAATACTTTAAAACAGGGCAATGATTTATTTATGGGATCTCGGGTTCTCAGGGTCTCAGGTTTGGTTGGGTGATGAATTAGAAGCCGGATTTTCTTAATTCTTCAGCTAAGTATTGTTCAAAAATAATATGCCATTCTGAGGATCCGGGTAAAACGTTCCTTTTCAATGAAGCCACTTTTTGTTTTGCCTTTTCGCTTGCTTGGTCACGTAGGGCGAAAAAAGAAATGATGTCTTTTTTGATTTGGCTTAATGAGGTATCATCATCTGTGTAATCAACATCTTCATCGTGATAGAGTTTGTCATGAATAGCAAGAGCTATTGTATTGAGATGATCTTCTGAGTAATTTGTAACAGAGGAACTTAGTTTAGCTTGCTTTAAGAGTTGGGTGCGAATCATTGAAGACATTTTCTGATAATCGATTTCACCACTTTGTACTTGTCCCTGATATTGTTTCATCATTTCTTTTGTTTTTTTGTCTATAGAATCTAATTTTTGAGAATCTTGTAAGAAAACGTCTAAAATTTTCTTTTGAATGATGCTTTCTGAGGAGAGAATTTTAATAAGGTTTTTCTCAACAAGTGATTGAAAAATTTTCTGTGTTATTTTGTTAAAAGTTTCTATTTTAATTTTCATGGTGTAAATTATTCTCATAATTATATGATGAGATCAATGACTATTCATCTTGATGGAGTATTATGCGGGCTGTTTTGTGTAAAACCAAAAACAAAGTAAGGCAGGTTTTTAATTCTTTTTCTACAAAAAGGGACAAAAAGTAGAAAAAAAGCGAAAAAAAATTTGTTTTATTATAACGCGATAATATCTCGCTAAGTTTTATTTTTTGTTAGGTGAGAAACAAAAAATATTCTTAGGAAAAATAGATTTGATGCGAGTTTGGCCAAGTCAAGAAAATATTTTGTTCCGAGTTTTCTCAGAATTTGAGTCAAGCATATACTGCCAAGTCTTTGAAAATTAATAAAATTTATTTGACACTTTTCAAAAAAAACAAATATAATAACTTTATAAAGTTGAAAAAAGGTTTAGC